>JAGQXC010000311.1 GCA_020436785.1 Saprospiraceae bacterium
AAATGATCAGGTAATTGCGATGTATACCCGGCATAGTAAAAAAGATTTATTCATTAATATTCTTGAGGATTACCGGAATGGATTTGAATTTGAAGGAGCCCAACTCATTCACCCAATTCGTAAAGAGGAATATGAAAAATTTCCCAAACAAACGATAACTTATGCCACCCCCATCCAACTCGAAAAAGAAAATAACCGGATATATTGTTTTGGGCGATGGACCGGTTATAAACCAAATATGATGTGGTCCGACGATGAAGGCAAAAACTGGTCGGGAAGTAAAGTTTTTATTACCAATTATCCATTCGAAGATAACAACCGGCCGTATGTAAAATATTTTTCCGATGGACAATCCAGAATTCACATCCTTTTTACGGATGGCCATCCACGTGTAGAACCTACCAATTCCGTTTATTATGCCTACTATGAAAATGGAGCCTTTTATAAAGCATCCGGTGAACTAATTTGTACCGCAGCGCAAATTCCTTTTGAGCCAAAAGATGCTTCAATCATTTACAAAGCAAGTGTTTCCGGGGGTCG
Source organism: Saprospiraceae bacterium (assembly GCA_020436785.1). Lineage (GTDB taxonomy): Bacteria > Bacteroidota > Bacteroidia > Chitinophagales > Saprospiraceae > JAGQXC01. The sequence continues at coordinate 541 of JAGQXC010000311.1, forward strand.
TGCATGGATTGCAGACCTAGGACACGACGAGAACGATCATCCGGTTATCTTGTATACAAAAAGTCCAACCGAACTCAATCATGAATATTGGTATGCCCGCTATACCGATCATGGATGGTTGAACCAAAAAATATGTGATTCAGGCAAATGGTTTCCCCAAACTCCTGCCGGTCAAACGGAAAGAGAGCCCCACTACTTCGGAGGAATGACCATACACCCCAACAATGCAAATGTTGTTTATCTGTCCAGGCAGATTGATGGTGTTTTTGAAATTGAACGCTGGGAGACGGAGAACATGGGTGCGTCCTGGAATACCAAAGCGATCACCCAAAATTCTCAATTTGACAATGTCAGACCCTACCTGCCCCGTGGGTTACGCCGGGAAGCCGACGAAGTGGTCCTCTGGATGGAAAACCAAAAGTATATCCATTATACGGACTTTAATACGGCAATTAAATACGTAATTCTCAGGAATTAAATAATCCGGGACCAATGATTAAATTATTTAGAACCATCCGCCAGCGGCTATTATCTGAAAATAAATTTACTAAGTACCTGATCTATGCGACGGGAGAAATCATATTGGTGATCATCGGAAGGCCCGACCGATGATTGCCGCTCCGAAAAAGTACGATCGGCAGCATGGACAGAAGAGGACGAGAAAAATCGAAACATTTATCGGGGCTAAATTGCTTCTGGGTGATACACCCGGGAAAATGGATCGGCCCAATGAACCGCATAAATCCTTATCTTAATAAATGCATTAAAAAAGATATGACTCGGGGATTATTACTATCATTATTATTCCATATTTCCGGATTCATTAAGGCGCAACCACCTTATGCAGGCACCATTTTTATTGACCCGGACATTGTCACTGCTTCAGACCCTTCTGCTCTACAAAGTACCTCGTACACCGGTCGGGGACCGGTTACGATGTATGACCGGAGAATACCCGGTTGGGCTACCGTCAATGCGTATCTGTTTGATGTCGTATGGAACGACGGGTTGACCAGCGTGGCACAAGTTAATCCCGAGTTCGGTACGCTCGATCTGGCAACCCTGGAAGCGGAAAAATATGCGTATCTGATCGGACAACTGCCCACCTGTCTAAGGGAGGATGTGGATGAAATATGGATCCATCAGGGCAATGAGCCCTTCGGCGGTGGGAACAATTCCATACTTATTCACACCGGCTTAAGCGCCGAATACGAAAATTCCGGAATCCTTGAAGAGACCTTGGTGCACGAAGCAAGCCACACCTCTCTGGATGCAACCCATGCTGCTACGCCTGGATGGATAAATGCCCAAAAAATGGACAAACAGTTTATTTCGACGTATGCCCGGGATAATCCTACCACGGAAGACATCGCCGAAAGCTATTTAACCTGGCTCGCCGTGCGCCATCGGCCTTCGAGCATCTCCGCTTCTGATTTTACTAAAATAGTGCAGACCATTCCCAACCGGCTTGCCTATTTTGATTCCATCCCGTGCAATTTATATCCGTTCGTCCAATCCACGCGGATAAATAATCCGCAAATGCCCACCCTCATTATTTACCCTAATCCGGTCCTCAAGCACCTCATCATCGAGACAGAACAATCAGAACCCTACACCTTCAGATTATACGATATGCTGGGACAAGACGTGACTCACTTGGTTAGCAAAAACGGGAATATGCTAAATGTAGCACTATTAAGTTCAGGATATTATTTTTTGAGGATTAATGACCATATATTTAAAGTGTACAAACTATGATTGTCCAGGTCAAAAAGTCCTGTTCCTGGCTATTAAGCTCTCCCTGGATGACGAATGCTTATTAGCGAATCCAATCCATACGACGCTGGAGGTCTGAAGACCAATGGTCAGCAAATACCGGAAATTAATCCTTGAGACATCAATTCACCAACATGAAAAATGAACTAAAACTTGATTTCCTAGACCATGTTGCCATTCGCGTCAAAGACATGCAAATTTCCGCCGAATGGTATCAGAAGGTATTGGGTCTTAAAAAATACCAATTTTCTGAATGGGGTGATTTTCCCATTTTCATGCTTTCAGGAAAAACCGGCGTGGCTCTATTCCCTGCCCGGATGCAAGACCCCAAACTGGATCTTTTATCCAGAAATATCAAAATTGATCACTTTGCCTTTAACGTGACGAATGAAAATTTCGAGAAGGCCAAAAGACGCTATGCAGAACTGGATCTGGACTTTGATGTGCAAGACCATCACTATTTTCATTCGATCTACACCAAAGATCCCGATGGACATACCGTTGAATTGACGACCATTGTTGTCGATGAGGAAGAATTCTATCAATAGCGAATATTCAAAGTTAGCAAGCACGCGATAGGGTTATATGAACTCGATCGATCACTCAAATAAATTTTAATTCTCAGGCTCCAAATTTCAATTACAGTATGAAAATAAAATCATCAGATATAGGAAAACTTAAAAAATATCTGATTTATGCTGCCGGCGAAATCGTTCTGGTCGTCATTGGAATATTAATTGCTTTGCAACTTAACAGCTGGCATTCGTATAACCAGGATCGGGCAATAGAGAAAGAATATTTATCCCGCATTGCGGCAGATCTGAAGGTGGACACCGCCAGCATCGTACAAATGATCTTGATAGCGAAGGAGAAGCAGAAATCGCTAGAATTTATTTTGCCCTATTTAAAAAATGAATTCCAGGATATTAAAGACACGATCCTTTTTATTAACACCGTAGTTAAGAGCACGATGCTTGGATGGGCACAATACGAGATCACCACGGGTACTCTTGATGAACTCAGAAATACAGGAAATCTCAATCTTATCCAGAATGTCCGGTTGCGATCTGAAATAAGCAAGTACTACAACAATGGCGAATCGGAGAAACAGCGAATAGAAAAGCGGAGAGGCAATTATCCTCAAGAAATATACCGATTAATCCCAAGATCATCCGATGAGAACAGTTGGGAATTTGCCTACAGAAATGATTTCTATTCAAATACTGAAATCATTGATTCAATAAGGCATTCAAATTTAACTGCCAGCATCATCGGTGAACTCAATCTGGCTAATTTCATATCTATCCGATTAAAGTCTATTTTGGAGGATTCAAAGTCGCTATTGAAAGAGATTGAAAACGAGATTGAAAATAAAATATGAACATTAATTTTATGTTTCTGCGTATTCAGGA
>JAGQXC010000312.1 GCA_020436785.1 Saprospiraceae bacterium
CGTTCATTTCGGATTGGATCTGGTTGGGATCGGTACCATCCTTCAGTCGAAGGTAATTGTAGGTGGCATAATAGTCCTTCCAATTATCCTGTAGGCCGTTTCCATTTTGATTGACGTTTTCGGTTTCCATGGTTGCCACCGAAGCCAGCGCATCAAAATCGAGATGGGTTTTACCGGGAAATGGCTTTAATACACCGCCAATCCGGAATTCCTGGGCATACCCCGGAATAGTAATGGTCTTACCTACTGCTTCGCCGTCTCCAAAAAGTTTATGGGCCATTTTGTCCGTAAGGATCAATGAGTAAGGTACTGCCATGGCCTCCTCAGAACCACTTTCCAATTGAAATCCAAACAGTTGAAAGAATGATGGAGTCGTATATAATCCATCAAAATCCAAATGCTTTTCAAGGTTTTGCATGGTACCGTTAAATCGCGCCACCAAAGGTGTCCACAGCTCTACCGCTGACAAGTTTTCCTGAGCAACATAGCCAAAGGGATAGGGAGAGGTCGCATAAGATTCACTGTTACCATTCACCCGGTGGGCCGTGGTTACCACCCGGTAAATACTTTGCGTCCGTGGGTGGAAACGGTCATAATTAAAAGAATCTTCAATCAGCATGAGAATGAACAGGCAAACACTCATACTCAGGGCAAGGCCAAGCAAATTGATCGCCGAAAAAGTCTTATGACTCCATATGTTTCGTAAGGCCAGTTTGATGTTATTTGTCTGTATCATTATTATTATTGGTTTTGTATGGCTTCAATCGGACTGTGAGTCGCTTCTTTCAAGCTGTTAAATAGCACCGTGACAAAGGCCAACAACAAGGAGCCTGCGGCGCCGATAAAAAAGATGCCAGGCCCAACCTGGATGCGATTGGCGAAGTGTTGCAGCCATCCGTGCATGATGTACCAGGTTATCGGAACGGCAATCAGAATGCCCAGGGCTACCAGAACAAAATAATTGCGGATCTGCACATAGATCAAAGCAAAGACATCTGCACCCAATACTTTCCGGACACCCAGTTCCTTTCTCCGGCTCATGGAAGAAAGGAGACTCAAGCCGAAAAGACCCAAACAGGCAATAAAAATGGAAATGCCTCCGGCCCATCCGATGATCTTACTCCACCGTGCCTCACTTTGGTAAAAGCGATCCAGGTTCTCATCAAGGAAAGCATAGTTATACGGAATATTGTTGGCCACCTCATCCCACGCCTTGCCAATAGCCGTCAGATAGGGAGCAGGATCTCCGGATGGCAACCGGATGAAATACTTATGGGGAAGATAATCCGGGAACTGATGAAACAATTGCGGAGACACTTCTTCCGACATGGGCCGGTAATGGAAATCCTTGACAACACCAATCACGCGGGGCAGGACACGCTCGGCCGATTCATAGTATCCCTTAAGTTCTTTACCAATTGCCTCCTCCGGTGTCCAGTTGAAAGCGCGCAGAAAGGCTTCGTTGACAACCACAGAATTGATGGTATCTGCGGCAATCTCCGGATTGAAATTACGGCCGGTGACCAGCTCGATGCCCATTACTTTCAGGAAGTCCGGATCGACAAAATACTCATACGCGGAACGCTCTTCCGTGCCATCGTTCCATCCGCTGCGGCTCCAGCCTGTTCCTTCGCCCAGCGATAGTTCGCTACCGGAAACCCCTTCAATGCCCTTGATGGCCAGTACATTTTGCTTAAATCGCGGGCCAATGGTACGGGTATCAACGCCATCCGCGTTGACGATCACGACGTTTTCCTTATTGAATCCGGGATAACTGGATTTCAGATAATTTAATTGTTTCAGGATAATCAGTGTTGCACAGATCAGCGCTGTGGAAAGTACAAATTGAAAAACGACCAGGCTTCTTGTGAAGGTGTTACCGCTACTAAAACGGAGTTTACCCTGCACGATTTTAAGTGGTTCGAAAGACGATAGGACCATGGCCGGGTAAATGCCGGCAAGAACACCGGTTATAAAAGTCAACCCGCCAATGACCAAAAAGAAAAGGAGCTGCCGGTTGAAATTAAAATCGATATTGGTATTGGCCAGTTCATTGAATGCGGGTAATAAATAGTTGACCAACAGGATGGCAATTAATGCAGAGGCCAGGCTAAGGAGCACCGATTCGCCAATAAACTGGAACATCAAATGCCGTTTTTTGCTCCCAATGATCTTGCGTATCCCAACCTCACGTGCCCGACCGGACGAACGGCCAATAGCCAGTGTGGTGAAATTGATGCAGGCAACGATTAAAACGCCCAGCGAGATCGCGATCAGTAACCAAATGGTTTCCGGATTTGCCGGTGATGCAAAGCCGTTGAAAAATTCAGGATTGGTATGGATTTGGGCCATTGGCATCAAACCATAAGTAACGGGTATGCCTTCACGATCCCATAAGCCTCGGGACCTTCTTTCCGCTTCTTCTCCGGGGTAATATTTTTGCCGGAATGCATCAAGTCTGGGCTGGTCTTGGGCGAGGTTGCTGCCCGGCACCAGTTTAACAAACGTCTGAAAAGAAGAGCGGTTCCAGTGATTTTGATAACGCTCACCGGCAGCGGTCTCCGACAACAGTTCATAATTGGCCAGGGCATCCAGTTGAATGGAGGATTGCGCCGGAATATCAGCGAAGATCGCAGTAACCTTAAAAGGTACGTATTCCTCACCATTCCGAATTTCCACCGTACGACCTACGGCATTTTCCTGTCCGAAAAGTCGCACTGCTGTCGTTCGGGTTAAAACAAGATCGTTGTGATCCTGCAACGGATGTTGTTGATTGCCATAAAGTATGGGAAAATTAAATACGCGGAAGAAGGATGGATCGGCAAAGTTTAAAGGCATTTTGCCGACCTTGCCGTCGACACGGATGAATTCGTCGCCCCAGGCACCGCGCATGCGGACCATTTCCTCCACATCAACCAGATCGGTCTTCATCGCCGGGCCAAGGGGCATCGGCAGATAGGTATCCATGCTACGGTCCGGATCGTCAATTTTACCGGTATTACGATAAACCTCAAAAATCCGGTTCACATCCGGATGAAAACGGTCGTAATTAAATTCATTTAATGCGTAAAGTATAAATAGTGCCGAGCAGGCGAGGCCAATAGAAAGTCCGGAAATATTGATCAGTGTGAGCAGTTTTTGCTTGGCCAGATTCCGCATTGCAGCTTTCAAATAATTGACCCACATATTGTTTTATTTTTAAGTTCCTTCCCAATAATTCATTGGAAGCAAATTGATTAAATGATTATTCACTTCGCAGACTATCCGCCGGGTTGACCAAAGCAGATCGAATGGTCTGTGTACTCAGGGTGATCAGTGCGATGACAAACATTAACAAACCACTCAATACAAATAGCCATATACCGATGTCCGTCCGGTAAGCATAATTAGCCAGCCATTCATTCATCACTAACCAGGCGATCGGCGCCGCAATTAAAAAAGCGATTAAAACCAACTTCATTAAATCACTTGACAGCAATACCACCAGCTGGCCAATCGAGGCGCCCAGAACTTTGCGAACTCCTATTTCTTTCACCCGCTGGGTAGTGATAAACAACACCAGTCCTAACAATCCCAAACAACTGATGAATATGGTCAGTCCGGCGCTCCAATTAAGCAACTGAGCGATGTCCTGTTCCTTTTTATAAAAAGCAGCTATGTCGTCATCAAAAAAAGAATAGTTGAATTCTTCCTCCGGATAAATGTCCCTGTAGGCCGCCCGGATTGCATCAATTGTTTTGTTCCAGGAGCCACTCGCGTCACCCTGCGGTAGTAATTTTATGTGAAAATTAGTGTGATATTTCCTTAGACTGGTAAATGCCAACGGCCCTATGGCGCGAGCAACCGACTTGGTATTGATGTCGTTGACCACCCCTACGATCGGGATATTCTTATCACCCCGCTTAATGGTTTTTCCAATAATGTCATGCGGATCATCATACCCCAGGAAATGACAGTAAAACGCATTGATCACATACTCTTTCAGTGTGTCACTGGGTTGGAGATTGCGTCCGGCTAATAACCGGATTCCAAAGAGGTTGAAATAACTGGTATCGGCATATTTTACTTCTACCGTTGTTTCCATGTTCTTACCGTCTTCCACATATTCCATGGTCGTCGACATCGTCCCCTTACTGGCAGGAGGAGAACCGGCCAGGCTCAGGTTCCGGATGCCGGGTATGCCCTGAAGCCGGTCGTTCAGTACAAATTGTTTATTGTCGGGATTGTAAAAATTGAAGGGCGCACTGAAATTAATGATCGCTTCCCGGTTAAAGCCCATGTCCTTATTGAGTGAATACCGGATCTGCTTCCCAACAATCAGGGTGGCAATGATAAAAAACTGGGCAATGACAAATTGGGAAATAATCAAGCCTTTGCGAACCCAGGCGCCGCGGTTCCTATTCATTTCCGTGGACGTGTTCTTAATGGCTAGAACAGCCTTCAAGCGTGAAAGCACCATCGCTGGATAGAAGCCTGCCAATAACCCGACCACTAAAATTAATCCGGCTACAAAAACCAGGATCATCGGATGCTGACGCAAATTGAATTGAAGTCCTTCCGGAATAAAACCTGAAAATATCCTCAGAATCAGCGGAGAGATCGACAAGGAGATTATTGCCGCCAGGGTTGCCAGGATAAACGTCTCACTGAGAAACTGCAACCGCATTTGACCCACCGAGCTTCCCAGCGTTTTCCGGACGCCAATTTCCTTGGCTCGCTGACTTGACTGGGCGGTCGTCAGATTAATAAAATTAATGCACCCTAAAAGCAGAAGAAAAGCGGCCACCACCAACAAACCGTACAGTGTGGGCTTATGACCATGAGGCGAGGACATACTGTCAAATTTTGCATTGAAGTGGATGTCACTCACCGGTTGCAGGGTGTATTCGGTCGGAACGTCATCTTCTTTAGAATGCTGTTTCCGCAACTCGGCCAATTGTTCATTAATTCGCTCAGGGTCTACTCCGGGCTCAAGCTGGATAAAAAATTGTGAAGTCGAATTGACGCTCCCCCATTCGTCTCCGTCATGGTATTTTTTCCAGTCGTCAAGGTAAGTCGCCATGGAAATAAATTCAGAGAATTTAAACCCTGAAACCTCGTTGAGATCTGCAACAATACCTGTTACCACAGCCTGAATGGAATCGTCATACGTTATCGTCCTACCGACCGCCCGGGTAATATCCTGGTAGGGGAAATAGACCCGTGCGCGGCTTTCCGAGAGCACCACCTGATTCGGTGCGTTTAAAGCATCGCCAGGGTCTCCGGTTAACCATGTATACGGGATCATCTGAAAAAATCCCTCATCGGCATAAAGGATGTCTTTCTGTTTTTTAAAGGTTTCGGATTTATTATTCCCATCGGTTATATTGACATCCATCTGGTAGTTCATCCAGAAAGCCGTGGATTTTTCAATGCCGGGTACCGACTCTTCGACCGCTGTGTGCAAAGGCCCGGGTACGCCGCCATTATTTATTTCCTGATCCGGAAAATGCAGGGTGGTAACCACCCGGTACATGCGGTCCTTATTTTTTAGAAAATCTTCATAGCTGAATTCATGCTGCACAATCAGAAAGATGACCAGGGATGCGCTGATCCCAATAGCGAGGCCGGCAATATTGATCAGGGTAAAAACTTTATTGCGCATAAAACTTCGCAGCGCAACCGATAAATAATTTTTAAACATAATTTTGAATTCAGCTATTTAAAATAAACCCATTTCAATCACTCGTTTTTTATGCTTCCAACCGGATTGGTCAACGCGGCTTTTATTGCCTGAAACCCAACCGTCATCACCGCGATCAACGCCGACAACAAGCCCGTCATAACAAATACTTCCCATCGAATGGGGGTATGGTACGGATAACTCTGTAACCAATGATGCATAGCCCACCAGGCCAATGGAGCAGCCAGCAGAAAAGACACGATAACCAGTTTTAAGAAATCTTTTGTCAATAAAGAAGTTAGTCCAACGACCGAGGCTCCCAAAACTTTGCGGATACCGATTTCCTTGATGCGGCTTTCGGCCATATACGTTGCCAATCCGAATAACCCAAGACACGAAATAAGGATGGCTAATGCCGAAAACAATCCGGCCAGGGTACCGGTCCTTTTCTCATTGGCGAATTTTTGAGCGTACTCTTCATCGACGAATTGATAATCAAATGGATATTCCGGATTGTATTTTTTAAATATACCTTCGGCCGTTTTTAAATTTTCGGCGGTTGAGCGGTCATGATTAAGTTTAATCAACAGCGTATAAAACCAGGATTTTGCACCATAAATAAGCATCGGCGACGTCGGCTGATAGGGTGAAGTCAAAATAAAATCCTTGATGACACCGACGATGTGCCATTCCTCCCCATTGTCCTTTACGATCTGCCCGATGGGGTTGTCAAATTTCATGACTTTCAGAGCGGTCTCATTGATGATCATGGCCGTGGAGTCGGTCGGGTATTGCGATAAATCAAAGTCGCGTCCCTGCACAAAAGTCAGGCCTACCGTTTCACCCAGATCTTCCTCCTCATTGTACCGGTAAAAATCGGTTTTGTCATTGGGGTCCTTGCCCTCCCATTCCTGGCCCCATCCATCGCTCCAACTTTGGGTAATTGGGGCACTGGTAATGGCGACCGATGAAGCGGCCCCACTTGAAAGCAGTTCACTTTTTATCAACCGGTAATTTTTGGGAATGTCGCCGGTAAAATGGTGGTAGATCAAATTGTTTTTATTGTATCCGGTCTCCCTTTGCTGGGCATAGTTGATTTGTTGCCGTACAATGATCGTACAGATCATCAGGATGATCCCGAACGTAAACTGCAGGATGACCAGCATCTTGCGGGGGGTGACCAGGGTATTTACATTGGTGATAACCCCTTTGAGGGCCTTCAACGGCTGAAATGAAGAAAGGAAGAAAGCAGGATAACTTCCTGCCAGCAAGCCGGTGAATAACACAAATCCTAAAAACAACATCCAGAAGTAGGGATTGGAATAGTCAATCTGGAGGGTTTTATCGGTCAAACGATTGAACCCGGGAAGGCTGAGAGTGACCAGGATCAATGCCAGTATACCGGCAATCACCGACATCAGGATGGACTCTCCGATGAACTGGCTGATCAAACCTTGCTTGCGGGCCCCAACTACTTTCCGGATACCTACTTCCTTGGCTCTTCTTTCACTGCGGGCCGTACTCAGATTCATAAAATTAATGCAGGCGATCAGAAGAATGAATAAGGCAATGACTCCAAACCACCTGACATACGCGATGCGTCCACCTCCATCCTCTTGACCATCGGTAAAACTGGAATACAATCGCCATTTTCCCATGGGATACAAAAACATTTCCCAGGTGGAATCTTCAGGCTGATACCTGGGCTTGAGGACCTTCATTTTTTCATTGGCCGATGCGAGGGACGCATTGGGCTTCAACTCGACGTAAGTGCGTGTGCTGTTGTTTCCCCAGTAACTATCGTCGTCGCCGATCGAACGCTTATACGACCAGGGCACCAAATAATCAAATTCAAACCGGGTATTTTTTGGAAGTTCCGCCAGGATACCGGTGACGGTAAAATCCTGGTTATTATCAATCTTAACGGTTTGTCCGACCGGATCCTGGTTACCGAAGAGGGTTTGACTGAAGGACCTGGTCAGGACAATGGAATTGTGCTCCCTCAGTACGGTTTGCGGCTCACCTCTTAATAGTGGAAAAGTAAATACCTGAAGAAAATTGGAATCAACAATATTACCTGCCTCGGTAATGCGTTTATCCCCTACACTGAACAAAAAATGACTGGTCCAATCGACACGAACGGCTTGTTCGACCTCGGGGAGATCTTTTTCAACCGTGCGGGCCAGTATTTTAGGGGTCGTATTCCAGCACTGTAATTTCCCACTAAAACTTGCCCGGTTCCAGGCTTCATAAATACGGTCTTTATTTTCGTGAAAATCTTCATACGTCACTTCGCTGTAAATCCACATGATAATCAACATACTGCTGGCCATACCAATTGCTAATCCCATGATGTTGATGAAAGAAAATCCTTTGCTGCGGATGATATTCCTCCAGGCGATTTTAAGCAGTGACGTTAACATGAATTATTTCATTTTAGGTTTAGCTTTTTCTTAATAGTCCCCTTCGGTGACCTCTTCCATGTCGGATTCCGTTCCGGCCTGGGATCACACCACAGGAAAGACTACTCCATTTCAATTCGTAAGGCGAACAGGTCTTTTCCTTCCGCCCCCGGCCTTCTATTCGCTCTTGATGCTATTGACCGGGTTAGCCAAAGCCGCTTTCAAACTTTGGAAACTGACTGTGAGCAAGGCAATGCCCAGCGCAATGAGACCCGCCAAAGCGAAGATCCACCAGGAAATGTTGACGCGATATGCAAAATCGGAAAGCCAGCGATTCATGGCATACCAGGCAATGGGGGTTGCAATGACCATGGCTATCAATACCAGCACGATGAATTCCCGGTTGAGCATCTGAACAATCGACTCGGTCGTTGCTCCAAGCACTTTGCGAATCCCGATCTCCTTGCGGCGCAATTCCGTCACAAAGTGAGTCAACCCGAACAGGCCGAGGCAGGAAACCAGAATGGCCAGAAATGCAAAAATGAGGGCAATTTTGCCGATGCGTTGCTCGGCCTCATACATCCGGCTGAATGATTCATCCATAAACCGGTAGGAGAAAGGCTGAGTGGGTGCCATTTCTTTCCAGATGTTCTCGATGGCGGTGAGCAGTGCTTTGCTGTCATCAGCCTGGTACCGGATGGAGACCAACCCTTGTGATGGTTCCAAAAACATGCTCAGTGCACCGATCTTGTCGTGTAAGCTTTGCCAGTTGAAGTCCTTAACCACTCCGATGATCGTATACTCAGTAAAGTCTTCCGGTTGCGGTTGATGCGATAATTGGCCGGTAATGCCATAGATTTTCTGGCCCAGCGGCTCCGGGTAATTGAGGATTTTGGCAGCCGCTTCATTGATGACGACACCAAAACTGTCGGTAGGAAACTTCTGGTCAAAGAAACGTCCTTCATCCATCTTCAGGTCCAGCGTCTTGGCATAATCGTAGTCGACCCGCCATTCCTGCATGTTGATGGACTGATCCTGTCTGAACTCCCTGGATTTGCTGTAGGTGCTGTTGCTGTAACTGCTTGGCACCGGCAGATAACTGCTGACCGTAGCACTGCTCACCGAAGGCTGACTAAGAACCCGATTCTTGAAGGATTGCACCTGATCGCCGAGAGCGTACGTATTGTTGATGATCAGAACCTGTTCTTTGTTGAAGCCGAGGTCCTTGTGCTGGATGTAATTTAATTGCCGGTAAATCATGATGGATCCGACGATCAGGACGATGGCGATCATGAATTGAAACACGACCAGCACGCTGCGCAAATTGATGCGGCTGACCGCTTTGCTCTTCTGTCCTTTGAGGGCACGAATGGGATCAAATCGCGCCAGGACAATGGCCGGATAGGAGCCGGCTAAAAATCCGGTCACCAATATTCCAGCAATCAGACTGATCCAGAACAACGGTTTTTCCCATGGCATCCCAATGTGTCTGGCCGTCAATTCATTAAATGAAGGCAAGGCCAGAAAGGCAATTAATACGGCAATAACCACCGCAATGAAAGACATCAGAAAGGATTCACTAAGAAATTGGGTGACCAGGTTTTGTTTGGTGCTTCCCATGACCTTGCGGACACCGATTTCCATGGAGCGTTGCGCTGATTTGGCGGTGGTCAGGTTCATGAAATTGATGCACGCAATCAGCAAAATAAAAAGAGCAATGGCGCCAAATATGTAAATGTAGCGGATGTTGCCCCCTGGCGTCAATTCACTGCCAAACTTGGAATACAAATGGATGTCCGCCACTTTATCCAAATCCATGCGGGCATATTGGCCGGTTGCTTCAAATTCTTCCAAAGACATCCCCAGCAACTGACTGGATGTAATACTGATTTTATCACGCGATAATTTTAAAAACTTTTCTTTGAAGGAGTCGTAATCAACTCCATCCCGCAGTAAGAAATAGGTATAAAAATTATTGCTGGTTGCCCAGAGCGGTGATTCCTGTTTGATTTCCTCATTGCCGGCCAGACTGAGTAGCAGGTCAGCCTGAAAATGCGTCGTTGGCGGGATATCCGCATAGACGCCATTGACTTTCCAAACCTTTTTGTTATCCAGCAGCAAGCTTTTGCCCAGGGCAGCATCCACCGAATTAAAATACTTTTCGGCAGTGGTTTTGGAGATAACCAGGGTGTTCGGTTCGTTTAGGGCACTTCCCGGATCACCAGCCAACAGGTTGAGGGAAAACAAGTTGAGGAAAGAATTGTCGACGCTCATTACACGTCTTTCGAGCGCATTTTGCTGGTCGGTCTGATCCACTTTTACCAGGTATCCACCATACGTCCGGACACGCGCCCATGCTTCTATTTCCGGCAATTGTGCCGCTGCATCCGGACCGACGATACTGCCAACAAATGGATAGGCGTCCTCATTGCCACCGAAATTAATCTCAGCATGTGGACGAACAATCTGGTCGATACGCGGTATCCACCGGTCAAAACTTAATTCATAGGCAATAAAAAGCAGGATGAGCAAACAGGAAGCCACTCCAATGCTCAAACCGGCTATGTTGGTGAAACTGAATAACCGGTTTTTTTTAAGCTGGCGAAATGCGATCTTAAAATAATTAAAGAACATATGAATTTCATTTTAGTCAGGTTCGAAATGCTAACTTCCTATTCGCTCATCGTTTCGTACAAATCCGTCTTCCAAAAAAATAATTCGGCTGCCGTACGTGGCATATTTCTCCGAATGGGTAACCTGTATAATGGTCATCCCTTCGGCATGCAATTGTTTAAAGAGATCCATAATGACCTCACCCTGCGTGGAATGTAAATTTCCCGTCGGTTCATCGGCCAGCAATAATTTGGGCTTGGCCGCAATAGCCCGGGCCACTCCTACAATTTGTTGCTGGCCGCCTGACAATTGACTGGGAAATAAATCCTTTTTCGCAACCATGTTAAACCGGTCCAGTAATTCGGCAATGATCGACTGGCGTTCATTCTTTTTTATTTTCCGGTATAATAATGGCGTTTCAATATTTTCGTATACGGTCAGGTCATCGATCAGGTGATAAGCCTGAAACACAAATCCCATGTATTGTTTATGCAATTCATTGCGATGCCGTTCCTTCATTTGAAATACCGGTTCATCGAGAAATAAAAATTCCCCGTTATTTGGTTGATCCAGCATCCCGATAATATTCAATAACGTACTTTTTCCTGCCCCACTGGGTCCCATAATGGTGACAAATTCGCCTGCATTAATATTCAGGTTTATCTGTCGCAGCACCCAGGTCTTTTGCAGCCCGGTCGTGTAATAACGTTCGATGTTCGAGAGTTGGATCATAGGCATGGAGTAATGAGCTTAGAGCATAGAGTTGTTATGCTCTCTTTAGTTATTCTCAGTTTAATTTGTTTTATGGTCATTGAATTAATTATTTGAATTGAGTCAATGACATTATTTGTTTAAGGAATTGGAATATGCTTGAATCCGACGGCTTAATATATCCAAACGATCAAACAATATTTCCTTGACATCATTTCCAACCAAAGACTCATTTACTAAAATGACAAGCATGTTAGCTGCCTCGAAACATTCCCTTTTTGCATACCGGAGCAACTGTTGTTGTTCTTTCACCATATTTGTTCCGGTACTTTCAGCAATATTGTTAGGAATTCCCATTCCACTTCCACGGAGCTGGTCGGCAAATCGGAATAACTTTACTTCTTCCAATTCACGAGCAATTTTAAAAAGCTCTGTTACCATTAAAATTGCCTCTTGCCATATTTCGAGGTCTTGAAATCTAAATTTGGCGGACATGATATATTGATATCTCTATCAAATTATTATCACCAACGCCCATCTTAAACGTTGGAACTAGAAAACTTTTTACTGCTCTCCGCTCTGCACTCTGCACTCTGCACTCTGCTCTCTGCTCTCTGCACTCAACTACATATACTGCTTAACCACATTTTCCGTAACGACCTGACCGTCAAGCATACGGATGATGCGGTTGCCAAATTCAGCGCAATACTGCGAGTGCGTAACCATCAGGATGGTCGTGCCGGTGGCGTTCAGGTCGGCCAGGATCTTCATGACCTCATCACCATTAGCCGAGTCCAGGTTACCCGTAGGTTCGTCAGCGAGAATCAGCTTCGGCTTGTTGACAATGGCCCGGGCCACGGCAACACGTTGTTGCTGACCGCCGGAAAGTTGTTGGGGAAAGTGATTGCGACGGTGCATGATGTTCATGCCTTCAAGCAATTCTTCGACCCTTTTCTTCCGTTCGGAGGAAGGCACTTTGGTATAAAGCATCGGTAATTCGACGTTTTCATATACCGTGAGCTCGTCAATCAGGTTAAAACTCTGAAACACAAAACCCAGGTTGTGTTTCCGCACGTTGGATCGTTTGCGTTCGGAGAGGTGGCCTACCTCCTCTCCGTTAAACAAATACTCACCGCTGGTCGGATTGTCAATCATACCCAGGACGTTGAGCAAGGTTGATTTACCGCATCCTGAGGGGCCCATTACACTGACGAACTCACCTTCCTTGATGTCAATGTTGACACCATTCAAGGCAGTTGTCTCGACCTCATCGGTCCGGTACACTTTAGTCAGATTTACTGTTTTGATCATATCGATATGATTTAAGCTTAATTATTTCAATACCAGTTCGTCTTTGTCCCCAAAATTCTCGTAGCTGGAGACGATGACCACATCTCCCTCACTAAGTCCGCTGGTGACTTCATAATAATTAGGATTTTGCCGGTTTAGCCGGATGGTCCTTTTTCGTGCATTCCCCGTCGCCGGGTCGATGACATACACCCAGTTTCCACCAGTGGTTTGATAGAATCCTCCGCGGGCGATCAGCATGACCCGCTCCTCGGCACTTAACTCCAGTTTGACCGAGACCGATTGTCCGCGTTTGATGCCGGTTGGGGTAGCGTCGGTAAATACCATATCCACCAAAAAGGCTCCGTTGGTCACCTGGGGATAGATCTTTGCAATCCGCAGGTTGTACCAGGTACCGGCAAATTGGAAGGATCCTTCCTGATTCAGAAATACCCGGGAAATGTAATATTCGTCGACGCGGACCTGGATTTTAAAGTTCTCCAGGTTATCGAGAGTCGCAATATTTTCGCCTTCCGTGACCAACTCCCCGATTTCAAGATTCAAGCCGGAAAGTTGGCCGTCGATCGGCGCTTTGATGACGAGGTTCTCCAGACTTTGCCGGGTGATTTCCAGGTTGCGTTGCATCAGATCGAGGGACGATTCCATCTGTGATTGTTGCAATGCCTGGTAAGCGCTGTCTTTGGCAATGGTTTTGTTAAGCAGGTCATTGCGACGCAACAAGTTCTCGTATTCGTCTTCCATTTCTTCCAGATCGACTTTGGCGATCACATTGCTGGCATAAAGCTGTTTATTGCGTTCCAGGCGCTTGCTGGTCAAATCAATTTGATAGACCACATTCAAAGCTTGCTCTTTCAGATTGAGGCTCTGCTGTTCCATGAGCAGGGAGGTATTGCGGATTTGATTGATCTGGGCAATGATGTTGGCCTCCTGATTGAGAAAATTGGACATCAGGTCCGGGTTGGATAGCCGTAAGATCATCTGACCTTTTTTAACCATGGCACCATCTTCCACCAGTCGCTCCTCCACTTTTCCACCTTCGACGGCATCGAGGTAGATGGTTTTTATGGGCTCGACCACCCCGGTCACCGGTATGTATTCCTGAAATACATCGGTTTTGATGGTATCCAACAACAGTCGTTCGGTCTCGACATTCAGTTTTGAGGTACCGGCTGATTTTACCATGGTGTTCACGAGGTAAGCTGCGATGCCTACCACGGCGACAATAATGACTATTCGTTGCCAGGTCCAGGTCTTCTTTTCAATCTTACGATCCATTCGTGTGTATTAATCCTTTTCGTTGTACTTATTACATTAAAAAGGCATGCCAAACTAAGACACTACTGTTATATAAATATTTATACATATTATTTTAACACATATCAAATTTTTTGTTCGAAAATGAACGATCATCTGTTCGTTTCCGTACACTGTGTTCATCCAAGCAAAGCCTATCTCTGCAGAAAAAATGCAACGTTTGAGGGCTTTGTCGCGTCTATAAAGCACTGGCCTGGCCAGCACCATCGCCTTTACGGATCAAACCTGACTATATGTTTAACCGTTCCAATATTTACAAACTGATTCTGATCACCGTGGTCTGGCTGATTGCCGGTTGTCTGGTAACGCTGCATGAATACCTGTTCCTCACCAATTACCCTGGTGTTTTGCAAACTTCCCCGATGGTTGGCTATGAATTCTTCAAGAATTTGAGTGCTGCGGCCATCGCACTCGGCTGCGGAGGTTTTCTGCTGGGGATCCTGGAATTGTTTGTCTTTCAGAGAATGGTCAACCGGATGAAATTCTGGAAAGCGGTGATGTACAAAATGGCGATCTACAGCCTGGCGTTACTGGCAATCATCACCGGCACTTCCTGGTTATTTAATACGGTTCTCTCAGGCAGGACCCTGTGGGCCAGCGAGGGCTTGCATCAGACGTACCATTTCATTACCTCTCTCTCATTCTGGCATCCGGTGACTCCCTTTCTTGTTCTCGCGCTGATCACTTTATTCTTTATCCAATTGACGGAAAGATTTAGCATGCAGGAACTCTTACGGCTGATTTCCGGAAAATATTTCAACCCCAAGGAAGAAGCAAGAATATTTATGTTTCTGGATCTCAACGGCTCAACGACGCTGGCAGAACAATTGGGAAATGCGCGATTTTACGAGCTGCTCAATGATTTCTTTTTTGATATGGCCCAATCGATTGAGTCAAACCTCGGCGAAGTGGTGGAATACGTCGGTGATGAGATCGTCATCTGCTGGAAGATGGATGACGGGCTCAACCAATCGCGTTGTTTGAAATGTTTCTTTGACATCGAGGAGGTCATCCGTCAACGATCTCCGGTTTACCGGAACAAATACGGCGTTGTTCCTGCCTTCAAGGCAGCCGTCCACTGCGGAGACGTGATCATCGGCGAAATCGGAAAGATCAAGAAGAGCATTAAATATTCGGGTGATGTGCTGAATACCACGGCCCGGGTCGAACAGATGTGTAATAAGATCAAAGCAAAACTGGCTGCCACCGGTCCTTTGATCATGCAACTTGAATCGATGCCTTATTCCACCGAACGCGTGGGAGATCTGGAGCTCCGAGGCAAAACGGAAACGGTTTCCGTCTACCGTATATCCTGACTTTCTGTAATAACTTTAAAAAAAGTCGGCATTGCTTGCAACGTTTTGCCGGGTTGCCTCGTCTTACCATTAGTGTTCGATTTCGGACATATTAAAGTATATTTAACCAATCAGGAGATCAATCGTGAACCAATCCCGTATGAAAGAAGCAGCCCTTGAGAGTACTGTGCTGATTGTCGATGATGAGGAGGATATCTTATTGACCCTGAAGATGTTGTTAAAATCAAAGGTTAGCCACCTCTATACGGAATCAAACCCCTATCACTTGCCGCGGCTTTTGCGCCAATACGAACCGGATTTGGTCTTGTTGGATCTGAACTTTAACAAAGGAGCCATCAAGGGCGAAGAAGGCCTGCATTGGCTGGGCAAGATCAAGGAGATCCGTCCGCAGACCCAGGTCATCGTGATCACAGCCCATGGAGACATCGAGATAGCTGTCCGTGCATTGAAGGTCGGGGCCGTTGATTTCCTGGAAAAACCCTGGCGGAATGAAAAGTTGCTCTCTGCCGTTCAGTCGGCGCTTAACCTGAGCCTCTCCAAGAGAGAGATCAAGCAATTACAACAAACCCGCCTGGCACTGAATGAACAATTACTGCAGCAATCCGGAGACATCCTCGGAGAATCACCAGCCATGCAGGACGTCTTCCGTACCATAGAAAAGGTGGCGGCCACCGAGGCCAACGTGCTGATCCTGGGTGAAAATGGAACCGGCAAAGAAATGGTAGCCCGAGCCATCCACCGGGCCTCTTCCCGGCATAAAGAAGTGTTCATCAATGTGGACCTGGGGTCCATACCTGAATCACTGTTGGAAAGCGAATTGTTCGGACATAAGAAAGGTGCTTTTACCGATGCCCGGGAGGACCGGATCGGTCGATTCCAGTCGGCCCACGGCGGGACCCTTTTTCTCGATGAGATCGGCAACCTCTCCCTGGCCTCCCAGAGTAAGTTATTATCAGCCATCCAGAATAAATCCATCGTGCCGGTAGGTGCCAACCAACCTGTTCCGGTCGATCTCCGATTGATCAGTGCCACCAACATGCCTCTGCACGAAATGGTTCAGCAAAAGACCTTTCGCCAGGACCTGCTGTACCGCATCAATACCGTTGCCATCCAACTGCCCCCGCTGCGTGAACGGATCGGCGACATCCCCATCCTGGCTAACCATTTCCTGGATCAAAATGCGCGTAAATACCAGAAACCCGATCTGGTGCTGGCTCCGGAAGCCTTGCAAAAGTTGGAAATGCACGACTGGCCGGGAAATGTCCGGGAATTACGTCATGTGATCGAACGCGCAGTGATCCTGGCAGATACCCATACGCTGATGGCTGAAGACATCCTGTTGCAAAAAGAAGGGATCAATCAACCCTTGGATGATGACCAATCACTAAATTTGGACCACATGGAGCGCCAATATGTCCTGAAGGCTTTGCGTATCCATAAAGGAAACATCACCCGGGCTGCCGAGGAACTGGGTTTAACCAGGGCCGCCCTTTATCGCCGTCTGGAAAAATTCGGCTTGTCGTAATGCGCATTAATGTTTCAGCATTTTAAAGTAAAAGTGGTCCTGTTCCTGGTGGCAATCATATGCCTCATCCTGTTATTAACCTACGCCTGGAATGCCCAGGGGGCAAAACTGCACCTGATCCTTTTCATACCGGTGATCGCCATTCTGCTCTGGCGTCTGTTCCGGTTGGTGGACAAAACCAATTCCGAAGTGGCGACCTTCCTGGCGAATATCCGTTACAATGATTATGCAGTAAGCTATCCGGAAAATAAGAATGTCCAGGACAGCTACCAGACATTACACAGTGCATTTAATCTGGTCAATGAAAAATTTCGCAACATCCGCTCTGAAAAGGAAGCGCAATTTCAATACCTGCAAGCGATCGTCGAAAATGTAGATGCCGGATTGGTTTGTTTTGAACAAAATGGAAAAACTGTCCTGATGAATAAGGGCATTCAGCAATTATTACATAAATCCTACTTCCCAA
>JAGQXC010000313.1 GCA_020436785.1 Saprospiraceae bacterium
AGTACAAGATACCCTGGAAGTCGTTTCAACAGGACTGCAAGCCGACCTGGAAGTTGAAGACCCTCTTTGTTCGGGAGGGGCCGATGGAATAATTACCGTTCATGTATCTGCTGGCTCGGCGCCTTATACCTATTTGTGGAGTAATGGTGCGACCGAGTCGGCACTCCAATCCGTCCCAGCCGGAAATTACCAGGTAACCGTTACCGATGTGACCGGATGTATTGCTCATTTCGCAGGAACGATTTTCAGCCCGGCACCAATATCCATCCAATATGATCAACAAAAGACTTCCGATGGAACCTTTCTCGTCCAGGTTGAACCTAACGGGGGGACGCCACCCTATTCCTATCAATGGAACGATGGTCAGGATGGCGCTGAAGTTGAATTAATGCAAGGCACTTATGTCCTGACGGTTACGGATGATTTGGGCTGTCAACGCGTATTCGAAATCAAATTGGATGGAACGGAAGGCCATCCGCTTAGCGGATTCTGCCAATACAATGACTTACTGATCACCGATTGCAGTCAGCAAGTATTTTTTAATGCTCCAGAGATTGACACCAATGTCATTTATTCGGTGGTCCAAATCAATGGATTTCCGAGTGGTAGTGTCTTTCCACTAGGTATGACAGAGGTTGCATTCATGATCCGGTTTGCATCCGGAGATTGCCACGTTTGTTCATTTAATGTGCATGTCTTGCCAGATGATCCGGAAATCTCCATTCAACTACCTTCCTGTCCGGGAATCCCGGATGGAATGGCCAGTTTGGAGGGATCCTATGATGATTATTGCATTTCCTGGAACGATAGCCTTCGGCAAACCGGAACGAAAGCGATTCAATTGCACGCCGGAACCTACCTGGTTCGGGGCATCAATTCGCAAGGTTGTTTTTTTAACCGGCAGGTCATTCTACCTGATCCTCAGCCCTTGGTTATGATGAATTCGCTGGTAGCCGACGCCTCAGAGGATCAAAGCAATGGTCAGATCCAAATCACCTCCGCCGGGGGAAGTTTCCCATGTACGTATCACTGGACTGGTCCCGGTGGATTTATTTCGGATCAGGAAGATCTTTATCAAATACCCGCCGGTGAATACCATCTGGTCATCACGGACGCAAGCGGATGCAGCGCCTTCTTTGATTTTACGGTAAACCAAACCATGTTGAGCAGTGTAGAGGAAAGAAATCTGGACAATCAGATCCGTTTGTTTCCGAATCCAAATAATGGCCGGTTTACGATAGTTTTAGATCTTCCACCGCAGCAATCAGTGCGGATCGATCTTATTGATCAGTTGGGAAGGCTAATGGATACACAATCCGGAGCCGGGCTGACGAACCATTCCGTTGACTTGACCATTCCGGCCAGGCAACCTGGAATTTATTACCTCCGCATTTGGAGCAACAACATTTCAATAACCCGAAAAGTCACTGTCATTCAATAACTAGCGATTACCCACGTGAACCTCTGAGCATCAAGCCCATGGAGGAAGTTATAAACGTGGAAACCGGTCGCTAGTACCCGTAAGAAGCCTGGAGTTGAACTCCAGGCTTCTCTTCATCCAGGGCAAGGAATATGTTGGATTATCGTGTTATGTAGATCATCTTTTTGGTGATGACTCTTTCTCCTGTAAGTAATTGGTAAAAATAGATGCCACCTTCGGAGGACTCCGGCAAATTTACCGCCCACTGATAATTGCCGGTTCCCAGATACTGTCTTTGTTTCCATACTTCGGCGCCATCCACGGACATTACCCGAATTTCCACCTCTTGCGGTGAAGGAATATAAAATGGAATCAGTGTTTCACTGGTGAAGGGGTTGGGTTTGTTTTGGTACAGCATAGGAACCTGGATCTCTAGATTGGATCCCAGCATCAAGTGATAAACGGTTAAACGATTGTCGTACATCTCCGGGACAAGGTGATCATCCGTCAATTTCACCATATCCATGGATGCTGCAGCCCGTTTACACTTCCCTTTGATGGTAAATAAGACATCATCTTCTTCCAGTGCAAGTCCCTGTCCCCGTACGAACGAGAGGCGTAAACGATCCCCTTCCTGACGATATTGATCCGGCGAAATGCCAAGGGCACCTCCCTCCAACTCGACCTCACCGAGGTCATTTAACTCCAACTCCAATTGCAACCCGGACAGATGAATGGCCTTCGTTGCCCTGACCGGAATCACGACTTGCTGATTCTTTTGCCAATCATGTTCTTCAATTTGTAAGCTATACGTCTCCGACGAACGATCCTCTAAGGATTGAAGATCACTAACACGCGCAGTTCCATTCAAGTCCCCGATCTTAATACCTACAAAGTCTGCGGACTCGCCGACCATCGCATTGGTGAATTCGATGGATTGCGGTGCCGTCTGCCAATGATCAAGATCCATTGCATATTTGCGGTCAATGAACTTCCATGACGGTGATTGTGTCCACTGGGTGATGCTACCAAGAATCAATTTCCTCAGTTCCACCAGGTCGATCACAGAAATGATTCCATCATTATTAACGTCTGCTGCAATTCTCAGGTAAGGAGACTCTATCGGTGCAAGCCCCAGGATGTATTTTTGAATGGTCACGGCGTCCAGCGTGCTGATTCCGTTGTCCGCACGATCCAGTTTTGAAGGCTTGATCATTTGTGGCTGGGTCATGTCCATGTGTGCTACCGAATAATCGCCGAACTGATTGGTTGCCGACCTCAGCCGGTCACCTACAAATATGTTCACACTCGCAATACCCTGATCAAAAGGAGTAGTAATCTCTCCCTGTAAGGTAACGAATGCAATGGACGAATCCGGAAGACAAACGTCCCCGCTTCCATCCTGAATTTGTATTTCAACCGCACAATAGTCCTTATTTCCGGCCTGATCAATCACCCAGACCGCTTGTTCGGTGGTAAATAATTCGCCATCAGGAAGAAGATCAAAACAGGAGAACGTGATCGAAGGCATTTCACCATCCTCGGTAAAGCTAAACGAAAGGTCCTCCTGAGCGGTGCAATTGTCATAACTTCCTGCATTCAGGTCGCTCGCCCATAGGGTAATCTCACCAGTCGAAGGCATGATTACTGTGATCACTCCATCGTGACAATAAGGCGTAGGATTTTTGCAATCACGAATAATGAAATGGGTGAGGCAAGAGTCTTCATTGCCGCACCAGTCACGGACAACAAACGTTACTTCATAATTCGTTTCCAGTGCAAAGGTGCCTCTCAGTACGCTATCCTGTCCAGTTGCAATCACCTCATCACTACCCTGCGCACGGACACTGTACCGGTATGCCAGATAAGGTCTCGGTGTGCAATTATCACTGGCAGCTCCCAGCGGAAGCTGGATCTCGGAGGTTTCACAATTGTCTGCATAGCTGCAGATCTCCGTATCGCTCCGACAGGTCAGAACCGGCGGAATGTCATCAGTAATGCGGATAACCTGAACGTATTCCATGATCCCATCGCCATTGTCTTTTAAGTACCGGTACACACATGGTCTTTCTTCACCGGCAACCACGCGGTCATCAACGATCACATCCGGATAAGCGCCATGGTGGTAGCCTGATTTATCCGGATCATAGACGCACCAGTCAATAATTTTCCAGGTACGCAGAATTTTATAACAACCATTTTCACCAATGTCGATGGTCTCATCTGTGTGGGTGATTCCCAACAATTCACACTCGTCGTCCATCAAAATTGGAGCCCCTGCCCCGTTGCGGTCCGGATCCAGGTTGATGTCATCGGTACATGTCACGTGGACATCTTCCGGGAAGACAACCTCAAAGTCGCTTCTTGGAAGAACCGTGATTTTTTGAGTACAAGAAGTTTGATTACCGCATTTGTCCGTAGCCAGCCAGGTCCTGGTGAGCACCCCGGTGCCGCAATTGTTAAGACTTCCACTGTCGTTAATCTGAATATCCAGTTGATCTTCCGGAGTACAGTAATCACTTATCTGAGCTACTCCAAAGGAGAATTTAGGCTTTCCAAAAGAGGGATCGTCAAAGGTATCCAGCCATAGCCAAATCATGCAGTAAACAGGTTTCCATGACATCCATTCTTTCCGCGCATTATTCATCATCTCGGCGGTCCAGATGTTGTAGCCACACAGGTCATCCGGATGTTCGCCATAGTAGTTGAATGCCGGTCCGCCATAATACCCGATGCCCTGCATTTGATAAGGGATTTCGATGCAGCAACGATCGCCAACGAGTCCATTATACCAGCCATTTTCCGGACAAGCGGTAGAACTCAGGTAGTCCCCCTCCGGGGAACAAACCTGCCAAGCAACGCCTGGGCCATGCAAGACATAAGGCTGATTGTATTCATCCAGCTTGAATGGAAGCGTAACTTCCCAGGGTGTACCATCGCAAAATACCGTAATGTCCTCAGGGGCCACACAAACCGGAGGCGTCTTGTCATCCTTCCGGAGCTGGACCATGCATTCGCTGTAACTGTGATCAAATGTCCACCGGTTTTCACTGAGGGTTACTAATTCTGGGTAGGCCAGTCGAATTGATTCCCACTTCACCCGGTCCGGATCATTGCCGGGAGCTAGTTCGTAGTTACAACACAGGGGATTTGGTTCTGTCTCATAGCCACTGAGATTGCGGTCTCTGCTCTGACACTGTTCTGCAACGTAATCACAACCTAGTATCGGTCGTGGCCGGCGATAATGCGACAGTTCATCGTAGTGTAAGCGAAGGAAACAGGCATAATCGTCGTACAAATTGAAGCAGAACCACTGGTGTTGTGTGCCTGTAAAGGTATGTGGATCATAAACCGGCAAGCCACATGCTTCGTACACCCGAAGGACCAATTGTTCCTCACCACATTCGGTGACGTCCACATAATCATTAAATACATAACATTCGATCCAGTTCTCAATGGTCGCCGTAATTTCATCCCGGTGGTGGACATACTGATATTCACCATAACATTCGAGGTATTCCCGGTGCCAATAATCTTTCCAGTAATTGATACTGTCCATTTGGGCGACGGCAAAGTGCAATTCATCGCAACAACCGTCATAGCTGCCATCATCAAGATCTTTTGCGTATACCCGAGCCCAACAGCTATCAGTAAAGGTTACCTGGGTGATCTCATCACAGACCGGTTCCGGAGGCAATTGATCGATCACCCATATCGGCTGGATGTAAGTTGCCTGATTCCAGCAGCCATCAATAATGGTCCATACCAGGTTGTGATCTCCTTCCGGTAAATACAGGGTCTCCCGGTCACCAAAAGCCAGGTAGCCTTGTTGAACCAATAACTTGCCCGGATGAGATGGATCATGATAAACCAGTTCATAGTGGTAACCGATCTGAGCATAAGCGCTCGTTATGTCATTTTTATAGAATTTTATCGAACATTCTTCATTGACTGCGGGAGGCGTAATGACCACTTCGCCTTTACATGAATGCGCATTGACATCAATGGTGATTCCGTCGAGCGTTGCCGGAACCGGTGGCTTGGTGTCAATAATCTTGATCAATTGAGCGCATTCGATCTCTGTTCCGAAACACCAGTCTTTCAATATCCAATTTCGTCGGATCATGTAGGTGGAACCACAGTTAGGAATGACTTCATCCTGATAGTCGACCACAATGTTGCAGGCATGGTTCAAATTATAAGCGTAGGCGGTATCCCCGTCAACTGCAAAATAAGGTGGCGGAGCAATTCCATAGCTTTCACCAAGGTTGTTGATCAGGACCTTGGGATGGGTATATCCGTTTTCATCGATCGTCACGTAGGCCGGGTTCCATAGCAGTTCTTTTCCCTGGCCATCTTTGGCACAACATTCGATCTCAGTCGGCTCAGGACATACCAGATTATCCAGGGATTCCCTACGGATATAAATGTTCTGGGTACATTCCCGGTGATTGCCCCAGATGTCCGAGGCCCGCACCGTACGGTGTAGGTACCCAACAAATTCACGGTTGTCTTCGCATGCATAAGAGGTATAAACTTCTTCCAGGATTTCCGGCTCCGGTAGGATACCACAATTTTCAACCGGAACCGGAGGTGCAGGAATCTCTTCAAAGCAACTGATGGTAAGATCCCGGCATTCAATTTGAGGCGGTAATTTATCCTCGACGTGCACTCTGCCCCAGCACCGGTTTCCGGTCATGGTATCGATGACGTTGAAGATCAATGTTTGGCCCATTTGATCTGTCGTCAACGTATTGCCCAGAGAAAGTCCCGCGGTAGAGGTCACATTGATTTTATACGGGTCATCACAGCCTCGCACATCGTTGTATAGTACATCGGCCACGTCCAATTCAAATTCACAGGAATTTCCCAAACTGACCGTCACATCATCTGCACAGGATGGCGGCAATGTGCCCAAAGGACAAGGACACCTGACCTGAATCGTTGTCGTACAGGTTGACACATTGCCTGCATAATCACGGACAATCATGGTCACCTGCCTCCATATGGTTGTATTGTAAAAGAACGTACATGAAACTACGGCTGGTGAGAAGGTAATCGAGGCAATGCCGCAATTGTCATAAGACCCCAGGTCAACAGAGTCGGCAACAACCCGGACATTCCCCGCCGAGTCCGCCAAGATCATAAAGCTATCACGGCAAATGGCGACCGGTGGGATGTTGTCATGGACAATAATCCGGTGGGTGCAGGTATCCGCGTTGCCACAGGAATCACTTACGGTGTAATACCGCAGCACCTCGAATCCTTGTGGGATCATGGTGGACGTCTCGTACAGGTACCTGAATGAACTGGTGTCCAGCGCACAGCGATCGGTGGCAGATCCGCCTCCGGCGACATATTGAGCCCAGTTATAGAACGTGTCAATCTCGGCAGCAAAACAGGTTGTAAAGCTGTCCGGCGGGCAGATCATGTCCGGAGGCAGCGTATCTTCAATCGAAATCACCTGCATAGCGGTATTCGAATTGTTGCAGGCATCAATTGCCACCCAGGTTCTGGTTAGGGTAAAAGCCTGCGGACAACTACCTGGAACGGTTGCATCGGTAAAGGTAAGGGATGCTCCGCCACACTGATCGGTTGCAATGGCCATCCCTGTAAATGAAGGATCCGTCGGTTCATCGCATAGAATGGTCCGGTCGGGAGGCAACTGAATCATCGGTGGCAAGTTATCCTCGATAATAAACTTGGCATACGTGGAGTCACGATTATCACATAAATCACTGACAATGAAACGCACGGAATCCATGCGCGTATTTCCGCAACCCGGTACAGAGTTAATGACTTCGTAGGTCCAGGAAACTGTCCCGCAGTCGTCCGAAGCCTGACTACCGCCATGACGGTTCACCCACTGCATGAAATCCGCCGCATTTCCTGTTCCATCGCACTCAACGATGGTATCCCGAGCTGCGGTATTGATGGAAGGGGCTACTTCATCGACGATCGTCAGCATGGCTACAAAAGAGGCTTCGTTTCCGCAACTGTCAGCGATATAAAAGTTAACCGGAACGGAATTATCCAATCCACACGCATCGGGCGAGGTGACCGGATCGTAGCGCCAGATAACCCCCAGGCTGCAGTTGTCCGAACCGGTGCTGTTGGCATGATTGTCCAACCAGCTCTGGAGCTCCGAAGCCTGTCCTGCACCACAATCGATGGTGATGTTTTCAGGTGGTGTATACGTGGGAGCGGTGGTGTCGATCACCGAGATGACCTGTATTCTTGAACTTCTGTTGCTGCAAATATCGGTAGCGGTCCACGTTCTTTGGATGGTGTACTGCTGGCGGCATGAGCCTGGAATGACCAAATCCGTGTGGCCGATGGTGGTGCTACTGCACAAATCCGTGGCAGTGGCGATTCCCGTGACGGCGACTCCGGTATCCTGCTCACAGGTTATCATGGTATCAGCAGGCACGGTCAGAACCGGGGCCGTCGTATCGACAATTTGGATCATGATTGAGACCGTGGTCCTGTTCTGACAGGTGTCAATGGCGGTCCAGGTCAAAGTTTGCGTTGAATTGGAAGAACAACTGCCGGCACCCATGGAAACGGAAGGAACGAGACGTACCAGGCCGCAATTATCGGTAGCGGTTACATTAAAGGTCGGAACCATTTCATCGCATGAGACGATAATCACATCCATGTCATTAACACCGCTGATTACCGGTGGTACATCATCATTTACGGTAATGGTTTGCTGGATGCTGCTGCTGTTTCCACAAGGATCGGTAAACACCCAGGTTCGGGTTATTTCGAACTGATTCAGACAACTGAAGTCATCAACCACGTCGTCCACCGTTCCGGAAATATTCCCGGCACACGCATCCGTGGCCGAAAGCATGGGTGCAGCGGGAACATCACCGGCACAGGTTACGGTGATGGCCGCAGGTGCAGCTGGCGGTAATGGAGGGGTAATGTCACGAATCGTAAAGGTGGCCATCGTGCTGTCGGCATTGCCACAGGCGTCTGATGCGATAAAATAATACGTAGACGTAGAGGTGAAATCACAAAGGATCGTCCTTTGGACCAATGAAGTGTCCCAGCCTACCGCGGAACAATCATCGGTCGCATCAGCCCCCCCATGATTGTTAATCCAGGAAATAAAAGCGCTCGTATTCCCCGTCCCGTCACAATCAACGGTGGTATCGGCAGCCTCGGTGACGATGGTGGGAGGTATATCATCCTGGATGGTTAATGATGCGGTCCTGATGGCACTGTTGTCGCATTCGTCGGTAGCGGTAAACGTTATGGTAACCGAATTATTGGCTCCGCAGACGCCCGGTTCGCCTCCGAAATCGTTGCTCCAGGTTACACTGCTACAGATTTCTGTCACCTGAGCATATCCATTGTTGGATAACCAATCATTCAGCAAAGTTCCTTGCATCATCCCACAATCGATCGTTATGTCCTGCGGATCCGTGACGAACAGGGGTGGAGTGTTATCCTGAATGACAAAATGGGCATCGGTCGAATCTACATTTCCGCATTCATCGGTTGCATAGAAACGTACCAGATCATCCCTGGTGTCCGGACACCCATTGATGGAGGTCAGAATCGAGTACGTCCAGGTGATCATCATGCTGCAATTGTCAGATGCCGTAGCGCCGCCATGGTTGGCAAGCCAATGCGTAAAATCAATGGTATTTCCAGTTCCATCACAATCAACCAGCGTATCCAAAGCCGGAGTTAGTACCGGCGGCGTGGTGTCACGGAATACAAGGAAATTGACCAAACTGGTGGAGTTTCCGCAAACGTCCACGGAGGTATAAGTTCGTTCGATGATGCGTTCAGAGGGACAAGAAGTCGGCAGGTCTACGTCCGAGTAACTGGCATTGACCGCACTACAATTATCAATACTTGGAGGCAGGTCGGTAGGCACCAATTCCGTACAATCGAAAAAGACACTATCGCCTGGATTGTAATTGACATATTGCGGAGGCACCGTGTCTTTTACATGAATCAACCGTACCAGTGAATCCTGATTTCCACAGGCATCTGTGAAAATCCATTTCTCAGTGATGGTATAGTCGCAAGATACCTGCCCGGTACGTGTGGGAATTGCAAAAATAGGCCCCCCGGAACAATCATCCGTTGCGAACAATCCAATCGGTGGGAAGGGCACAGCAGAGGGACAGGTTACGGTGGTGTCGTTGGGCACCGGCGGCAGAACCGGCGGCAGGGTATCTATGTATGAAAAGACGGCATCGGTGCTGTCCACATTACCACACGCATCCTCTACATAATAACGGACCGTAAAGCTGCGCGTCAATCCACAACCGGCCGTATTGGAAATCTCTGCAAAGGTCCAACTCACTTGCCCGCAATCATCGGTAGCCCGGGCGCCACCCATATTGGCTCTCCACGCCAAATAAGCATCGTTCGCGCCGCCTTCACACTGGACCATCGTATCGCGGGCTGCAACGGTAATTTGGGGGGGAGAGTCGTCCGACACGGTCAGGTTGGCCGTGGTCGAGTCCACATTTCCGCATTCATCCTCGGCATAAAACGTAACCGGTACAATTCCACTGCCCGAGCAAGCTTCCGGAGCACTGGTAAAACCATTGGACCAGGTCACCATTCCGCATAAATCGGATGCGGTCGCTCCCCCATGAGCATTCAACCAATCGGTAAGAGCTGTCGGGGATGCATTGCAATCAATGGTTATTGGTGAAGCTGGAGTGATGGTGGGAGGAGTAATATCTCTGATGATGAAATTTGCCGTTGTCGTATCCGCATTTCCACAAGCGTCCTGAGCAATAAAGCGTATACTGTCGCGTCTTGTCAAGCCGCATTGGTTCGTGGAAAGGATGAGTTCATTGGTCCAGGTCACCGGACCACACAGGTCGGTTGCCGTTGCCCGTCCGTTTAGGTTTAACCATGCTGTAAAGGCAGCCCCGTTTCCGGTCCCATCACAGGTTACGATGGAGTCCCGCGCCGGTGAAATCAATGGTGGCTGGTTGTCAATACTGGTAATGCTTTGTACACAACTACTCGAATTCATGCATTCGTCGACAGCCGTCCAGGTACGATTGATGACAAAATTTGCCGGGCAGGATCCTGGATTAGTCTGGTCCGTAAAGCTAACCATCGGAGAAGCGGTGCAATTATCACTGGAGAGTGCAGAACCCTGGGATGCCGGCGACGAATCATCGGTACAGGTGATTGTCGTATTGGGTGGACAGGTAACCACCGGGCCGGAGGTATCCTGAACGGTGATGGTTTGCAAACAATCCATGGAATTGCCACAGACATCGGTTGCTAACCAGGTACGTTGGATCGTTAAACAAGGACCGGTTACACTCATTGTAACATCGGTGTAGGTTATGACCGGGTTCGGATCGGTGTCATCCGTTGCCATCGCCTGACCGGTGGCGACAGGCAGAATACTGGTATTACAATTAATAACAGTATCGGAAGGACAAGTTATGATTGGGGCTTGCGTATCCGGTTCAATGCTACTCCCATCCACACTGGCAGAAACCGTATCGGCAGTACTGGAAGTAGCCCAGGCTGTATTGACCCGGTTTCCGGTAGCCAAAACTGTAGCTTGTATGTATAAGGTATCACTGCTGCCTGAAGAGACGGGGCCAACAGACCAGACAAATGATTTGGCAGGCTCAGCCGGAGCACATCCGGAACCAATGCAGACGGTTTTACTTCCGGTAAATACGACCGAACCGTAACCGGAGGGGAAAGTATCCTTTACCGTAACGGCAGTCGCTACATTGACGCCTCCCAGATTGCGAACGATCAACCGAAACGTTGCGGTATCGCAATTAACGTCAACGATGGATTTTTCCAAAGAGATGGTTGTAGCACACAATTCATAAGCAAAATCCTCCAGGCATTGAGCCAGTGTATTAAAATCTTCATTGGTCCAGTCCGCCGTACCAATGGTATTTACCCCGGCATTATACTTCAAATCGCCCGACATGGCTTTAAGATTCGTACTGTCCACATCACCTACTCCCAACATAAAGATGTGGGTCCCTTCGTTTTTCATTTTGTTAGCCAATTTAACCGGATTGACTACCGAGGCGCCGTTGTTACAGCTGATCCCGGAAGTAGTTCCGTAAGCGGTCGGTGATCCATCGGTAAACAAGATGACCATGTCCGGCTGGATTGACAACGTATCCGCGATGTACATGGCATGGTGCCAGTTGGTACTTCCGGAAGGACTATAGGTCTGGCTGTTAAACGGTGTGCCGTTAAAGTAACCGGTGACATTGGCGATAAGTGTGCTATTGATCGGGACATAGTTGGTTACCAATCGTGCCGATGTACTGAACTCGATAATGGCAATATCAACACCGGATCCGTTTAATGCATTTAGGAAGGCCAGGGTCCCATCCCGGACGTCGGTGGTTGCGCCGGCATTGCCAATGGAGCCTGATTCATCAATAATAAAGATAAGTTGCAAATCGTCACAGGTCGCCGACAAGGGAGGATTCACTGCCGGATCAGGCAGGACGCAATCACCGCAGGCAAAAGGACCGTTGGTACAATCGGTACATATGCTCAATGGATCGATGACACAAATGTTTACCCGTGTGCAACAACTTCCACTGGTAGACTTAATGTAGTAGACCAATTCTTGGGGGGTGCCGGGAGCCATAAACTGGATGGTGGACTGCATGGTCGTGATAACCGGGGTGCCTATTCCACATCCTTGCGTATAGATCTCCCAACTTTCGCCCGGAGGTAAGGCAGAATTAATGGTAATGCTGAAGCTGGCATTAAAATCAACTGTATTAGGCGTCGTAACCATTGGCGCCGAAGCATCGCAGCACAAGTCACAATAATCGGTTAGATCAAATCCATTGGTATTATCGGTATCCCAATTACCCGTATTGGAGATTGCGGCAAGTAATACGGTGCCGTTGCCCATCGTCGTACTGCAATCATACTTTGCATTATCAACTTCCGGAGTGATCACAATATCCAGGCCTGAACCAGGATTTCCTGTCGTAAAGAAAACCGGCTCCTGTGAATTGTTTACCGTATTGTTGGAAGCGTTCCATCCTCCGTTCATCTGAATAGCTGACAGGAAATTTCCCTCCATACCCACCGTCGGTTCGGCATTTTGATAGGCAAATATTTGATCTCCGGTCGCTTCAAGGGCAAAATTGCCCGATTCGGTTACCGTAGGACTACCGCCCTGAGAGGAAGCCACGGTCCACATTCCATTGGCTTCGTAAACCGCAAATTCGACTCCGCATGAATAGTCATTGGTTAAAGTCACCGTCAGCAAACCTTCTGTTCCGACAGCAGGAAATCCGGTGGTTGTGCTCCACCCACGATCGGTAAAATAAAATACCGTACCACTTGCGGCAGGCTCCAGCAATACAAAACTGAATCCCTGGGCTGTATCCGCGTTGTAACCGGTAAACTGAAGTCCACCTACGCTGGCCATCATCATGGATAGTGGTGGCGGTGGCAGATTGTCCTGGCCCGGGGAAACATGTGGCTGGCGGACGACCGTAAACCAGGCAATTGCACTGGCGCTAGCCAAAAAAAGTGTAGTTTTTCTTAACAGACCTCTCATAGGTTCGCCAAAGTTTAGGCTCCGGTAGAATCATCCTACCGAAACAACATTGCATTAAACCAGAGGGACTGCATGACGCAGTTTCCTCATCTTGAGAGACCTCAGATCTAGAAGTGTAGTTTTCTTATTGAGTGACCGAGCTAGAGAGAATCGATCAATCGGATGTAAATATATAAATAATTATAAATTATGACAATTTCAATATATGAATTTTTACTATGAATAACTTCTTTCTAATGTGGCATTAACAGGTATGGTTTTTTGATCAATCAACCGTTACACCGACGAAGTAGAAGTCACAGGTTAAAGAATTCCTGCTAGTAGGTAGATGACTTACCTCATAAAAGATGAATCCAAGCGGAAAATGAATGGTGGGATAACCCAATTAGTCCTTCCGGCCAAACCGATAGACGGTGCGCGTTTGATAAATATCGCCCGGATTAAGACGGGTACTGGGAAATTCAGGGTGATTAGGACTATCCGGAAAATGCTGCGTTTCCAGACAGAAAGCGCCGCGGTGTTCGCACACTAGCCCACCCTTTCCTTTGAGGGAACCATCGAGAAAATTGCCGGAATAAAATTGGATGCCTGGTTCTTCGGTAAGCACATCCATAGTGATACCTGTTTTCGTAGAATATACTTCAGCTGCAAGGGACAAAAGGCCCGGGGCTTGTTTGTTCAATACGAAGTTGTGATCGAAGCCTCGGCCGTAAGCCAGCTGACGGTTGTCCGCTCCAATATCCTTTCCGATGGGTTTTCCTGTTCGGAAATCAAAAGGTGTCTGCGCCACAGGTGCCCGTTCACCGGTGGGTATCAACGTACTGTCAACCGGAGTATATTGATCTGCATAAATGGTCATCACCTGATCCAGGCAAGTGCCCATTCCATCCAGGTTGTAATAATTATGTTGGGTCAGGTTTATCACTGTTGGCTTATCCGTGACGGCCGTATAATCAAGGGTGACTTCATTTTGATCGTTCAAGGTAATTCGAACCCTCGCCGTCAACGTCCCGGGAAATCCTTCCTCGCCATCCGGACTTTCATAGCTGAAAGCGACACCGTACGCCGTGGAATCGGTGATTGGCGCAGCTTGCCACATCACTTTATCGAATCCCTTCACTCCGCCATGGAGCGTATTGGGACCATCGTTCTGGGGTAATGAGTAAGTCGTGCCGTCCAAACTGAATTGACCTCCGGCTATCCGGTTACCGTACCGGCCAATGACTGCGCCGAAATAAGGTGAATCCTTTACATAATCTTCCAAGCGATCAAAACCCAAAAGCACATCCACCAGCTTTCCACTCCGGTCCGGAACCAATAAATTGGTCATCAGACAACCATAATCTATCAACCGCATCTCTAAACCATTCGGATTGGTAATTCGGAATTGTGTTACCTTCTGCCCGTTGGCCAATGTCCCAAATTCCTGAATATCCAGTTTGAACGATCTATCCATTGCTGACTCGTTTTTGTTTTCACTTCCTTGCTGGCATGCCATGAAGGCAAATGCTACCGTGATCCAGAACCAATGTTTCATGTGGAAATGATGGTGATAGGTTTTGAAATAGTCAGCCGAAGATACTATTTTCTATGAGGATATATGGGAGATAAATGATATTTTATGGGCCAATTAGAAGTGGTGGATACCCGCAAAAAAAAAGGTGCTTTGATTAAAAGCACCTAGGAAAAGACGAAAATTCTGAGATAGGATTACAGTAAATGATTACTGATATGTCGTAGAGATTGATTAATACATTTCAATATTTATACATGTATTCAAAAACCATACCCATTTTGCTCGGCTGGCTGATCGGCAGTACTTTTTTATACGGTCAAAAGGAAATGATTTCCGTTCAGGGATTGACCAAACCGGTTGAAATCCTGGTCGACCGATGGGGTGTTCCCCACATTTATGCTCAATCCGAGCATGATTTGTTTTTTGCTCAGGGATATTATGCTGCCCGTGACCGCCTCTTCCAGTTTGAAGTGTGGCGCCGGCAGGCCACCGGTACCTGTGCCGAGTGGTTAGGTGTCCGTGAAATTAACCGTGACATTGGAACCCGGCTATTTAAATTTCGGGGAGATCTCGAACAAGAACTCAATCATTACCATCCGCATGGAGCGGCAATTGTCGGTGCCTATGTGGAAGGGGTGAATGCCTACATTGATCTTGTCAGGAAAGACACTTCGCTGCTACCGGTCGAATTCAAAATTCTTAACACCCTGCCCCAACGATGGACCCCTGAGGTCGTTATTAGCCGGCATCAGGGCTTATTGGGCAACATTGATCTGGAGCTGGAAGTAAGTCGAATGGTGGCCCGGCTGGGTGCTGATAAGGTGAGAGACTTGTACGTATTTGAACCGCATGAACCCGATCTTACACTGGATCCGGCCATTGATACTGCCGTGCTGTTTTCCGATGTGTTGGGCTTATACCATGCCTATCGCAGGCCGTTGCAATTTTTCCCCGATAACGACATGGGATACGCTCCCTACCAGCCGGAAGATGCCGCGCTGCGCCGTTCGGCATCCATCGGAAGTAATAACTGGATAGTGAATGGCCATTGGTCGTCAAGCGGGTATCCCATGCTGGCAAACGATCCACACCGGGCACAATCCATTCCATCTCTGCGCTATATGGCTCATCTTGTCGCTCCTGGATGGGATGTTATTGGCGGTGGAGAACCGGAGATACCGGGCATCTCCATTGGGCATAATGCCTATGGGGCTTGGGGTCTAACTGTTTTCGCGACCGATGCGGAGGATCTCTACATGTATCATACCAATCCGGTCAACCCTGACCAATATTGGTTCCAGGGTGCCTGGGAAACTTTTCGTAAGATCAATGACACCATTGTTGTCAAGGGTTCGGATCCGGTCTATGTCACACACCGGTACAGCAGGCACGGACCGGTATTGTATGCAGATACCTCACGGCAGGTTGCCTGTGCGATGCGTTGCGGGTGGCTGGAACCGGGAGGCAGCCCCTATTTGGCTAGCCTGCGGATGGACCAGGCGACCAATTTCGAAGAGTTCCAGGAAGCATGTACCTTCAGTAATATTCCAGGGGAAAATATGATCTGGGCAGATCGCAACGGCCACATTGGGTGGCAAGCGGTGGGTATAGCTCCCATCCGCCGCCATTTTTCCGGATTGGTTGTCTTGCCGGGTGACGGACGGTATGAATGGGATGGCTACCTGCCGATTCAGGCCAAGCCACACCTCCTTGATCCGGATCAGGGGTATTGGGTAACCGCCAACAATCAGGTGACTCCTCGTGATTATGCTTTTCCGGAAGCGTTGGGATATACCTGGTCAGCCCCTTACCGGAGCGATCGGATCACGGAATTTCTTCGCCAGGGACGAGCCTTGACCTTGCAGGATTTTGCAACCTTGCAAACCGATTATACCTCGCTGCCGGCCCGGGAACTGATCCCTATGCTGACAACCATCAATTGGAAAGATGCCCTGGCAAAGCAGGCGGTAAATTGGCTCACCAACTGGGATAAGCAATTAAATCCCGAATCCAGGGAAGCAGCCATCTATGTCACCTGGCAACAATTGTTATCGAGGCAATTGGAAGAGCGGGCCATCCCAGACCGGGCAAAAAACATTTACGGATACCTGGACATGCGCCTCGTCATCAAGTGGTTGCATGTTCCACCACCTTTCTTCGGAAAGAACCCGATCGAAAGCCGGGATCAATTTATCGAAAACACCTTTCAGCAAGCCCTGGCCAACCTAAAGGAAAGATTGGGAAAAGATCCGGAGAAATGGCAGTACGGCGACCCCCGTTTCAAACACATCTTCCTCGAACATGCCCTGGCGCCACTGGCCTCCGGTGCATTAGCTGAAAAACTGAACGCCGGTCCCCTACCTCGCGGCGGTGATTCCTATACGGTCAACAACAGTGGTTCCCGAGACAACCAAACGTCAGGCCCCTCATTTAAGATCCTGGTAGATACCCGGGACTGGGAACAATGCCTGGCCATGAATAACCCGGGGCAGTCCGGCAATCCTGACAGTCCGTTTTACCGGAATTTGTTTGAGCTGTGGCAGCAAAACCAATATTTTCCACTTTATTTCCAACGGAAAAAAGTCGAAGAGAACAGCCAGGTTTCACTTATTCTAAAGCCACAATGATCTGTCCTTATCCTGGATGTACTATTTCATCTCAATGGTCAGATCCAGGCGTTCTTTGACCAATGCAAATCGGGCATCCCTGAAAGTAGGTTTGCTGAAAATTTTAATCGGATTGTTGGAATAGCCGATTTGTTCATCGGACTGGCCGATCAGATTGTAGTCAACATCCCCATTCTCGTTGAGATCGATCAACATCCGGATGGCATAAGTACCGAATGGTAAATTTTCCAATTGAAAATTTGTATTTGGAATGGCAGAAAGATTGAATTTGTACATCCGGAAATACCGCTCCTTGTTACCCCAGGCAGCTGGATCATCATAGAGGTATATGATCATTATCCCTTTGGCGGGTTGCTGGATACCACTACAATGGATGTCAATCATGCCGCTACCATCTTGCAGACAGAGCAAATGCGTCAGCAAGTAAATTTTGGCGATCCAGTATCCTATGTGGGTTTTTACCATATATAACTTACCATATCAAAAGATGCGCCAATTATTTCACAATATCAAGGCCTTGGCTACTTTAAACGTGTTCGTATGAGCATCCAGAAGGGTGCTTAATCGTTGTGGATAGCCACCGCCCATGGTTACCACCAGCGGAATTCCTTTTCGAAAACACTGACTTAAGACAATTAAATCTCTTTCCTCACATCCGGCTATGGTCAGGTTAAGTCTTCCCAATTGATCCTCAGCCAGGACATCGACACCTGCCTGGTAAAAAACCAGGTCCGGCCGAAACGAATCAAGCAGTTTTCCCCACTGCGCAGTGAGCACGGTAAGGTATGCTCCATCCGTGGTTCCATCAGGCAAACCGATATCCAGATCGGACTTTTCTTTACGAAGCGGATAATTGCGGGCACCATGCATGCTAAATGTAAAGACCCTCGGTTCATGCCGGAATATATGAGCCGTCCCATTACCCTGATGAACATCCAGGTCGACGACCAGAATACGTAAACCAGGATTGCGTTGCAGCAGAACTTTTGTGGCAAGGGCAATGTCGTTCAAAACACAAAATCCTTCCCCACGTCCGGCATACGCATGATGAGTACCCCCGGCGATGTTAAGGGAGATACCATCCTGGGCGGCATAGCCGGCACAATCCAGCGTCCCCTGGGCAATGTACCGTCCCCTTTCCACCAGGCGGGGTGTCATTGGGAAGCCAATATCCCGGATTTCCCTGGGGGTTAATTCTTGTTTTTTTAGCCGGCCCCAATAATCATTGGAATGCGTAAGTAGAATATCAGATTCGTCCATGGCCCCGGGCGCAAAAAAATCCCGTGGGTCAAGAACTCCAACCCTCATCAGCTGCTCAGGCAGTAATTCATATTTTTCCATCGGAAACCGATGACCGGGGGGCAGCTCATAAATGTAGATGGGGTCAAAGGCAACGCGCATGATTCGGTATTAACGAACAGCTTAAAAACCTCAGGGTCCAAACATTGTTCAGTGCGTTGTTCAAGATTCAGGAACCTTTCCATCGGTTTTAAAACGATCCCTTTCCACCGGATCTTCATCGGTTTTACACCAGGCTTTCAACCGGTCCATATCGGTATTCCACCCGGCTCCGTCAAAATATTCCAACCCTTTAAAATCGCGGACCTTATACAAGGAATTGGCCCCATAGCAAGTCCCCAGGTAAACGTGCTCCAGTTGATTGGCTTTACTCCAATCCACCACTTTCCACATCAACCATTTACCTACCGGATAGGACTCCATCAATTGACTGTCAAAAAAAGCGAACCAATAATGCAATAGAGCTGCTTCTATACCCACCAATACATAACCCAGAGGTTTTCCGTCATAGGAAAAAGCAAGAATGTGGCTGGCCACCGGATGATGCAATATATAATTCA
Organism: Saprospiraceae bacterium; assembly: GCA_020436785.1. Classification (GTDB taxonomy): domain Bacteria; phylum Bacteroidota; class Bacteroidia; order Chitinophagales; family Saprospiraceae; genus JAGQXC01. The sequence goes on from JAGQXC010000313.1 coordinate 18,983, forward strand.
ATCGCTCGGCATTCATGGCGTTGTGTTTGAACCGCTCCGCGGCATAAGCCATGCAAAACGCCCGGAAAGTTGAATCATCCCGGATGGCGGCAATCGGCAATTGTTCCATCTGTGGTTGCAGAAGTTCCAGTTTGCGATCCGTACGCCGGTTTTCCGACGAAGCCTGGTAATTCGCAAGATTTACGCGTAGACTCCGGCAGAGGTAGAAAATCGAATCCGTAAGTTGAAGATTGGCTGAATAAGGTAGAAAACCGTGTTGATAAATTTGTGGCATTTCCTTGCGATCATCCATCCGGCAGTAGACACCATATCCAAAGGTATAATGGCTGTAATCTCTCATGTATTCGGAGTAGAAAATGCGCATATCTGGATACTTTTGAGCAAAATATGGTTTCCTGTTTACAATCGGGAGTCACTACTGCGCAAAAGCATAAATTCCTGATCAAGTTTCATCAATCCACCACCCGATTGCTGGGGGATTAATGAAATCATTTTAGTTTTACAGGGATGAATTTAGATGTCGATGCGAATCGTTGAAGTCAATACCTGGTCAGTCCATCTGCCTCTCAAGAAACCTTATTCAATCGCCCATCACACCTTTGCCGATGTGCACATCCTGTTTATGCAGGTAGTGCTCGAAAACGGTACTTATGGGCTCGGTAGCGGCACACCTTCCATTGTCGTTTGCAATGAACATTTTGAACCAAGCTTTAACTACCTGAGTTCCGAAATGCCAGCCATCCTGAAGGGTGAAGACATCCGGGAGGTCGAATCCCTGTTGGATCAGGTGCATCGGTTTGCGGATGTTTACCCGGCGGCTACGGCGGCTGCAGACATTGCCCTGATGGATGCTTTCAGCCGCTTCCTGGGGATTTCACTGGTTCGTTTCTGGGGTCAGAAAATAACCAGTCTTCCTACCTCCGTGACCCTGGGCATTCAAACCTGGGAAGAATGCCGTGATAACATCGATGCGTTTCGTTCAGCAGGTTTCACGCACTTAAAAATTAAGATTGGCGAAAACGTGGATCATGACATCGAAATCGTCCGGAAGATCCATGAATACACCGGGGAAGCCATGCATCTGCGGGTTGATGCCAACCGGGGCTATACCACCAATGAACTGTACCGGTTTTATCATGCCACCAGGACGCTGGATCTTATCTGCATCGAGCAACCTCTACGAGTAACCGACGATCATCTCTTGCCAGCCATGCCGGCGGCGATACGGTCCTTGTGTATGGCAGATGAATCGCTGAAGTCCCCCGCCCATGCTTACCGTCATGTGGAACAGGGTACCGGTTTTGCCTACTTTAACATCAAATTGATGAAAAGCGGTGGAACCCGACCGGGACGCCGCATCGCCCGTATCGCCGAGACCCATGGAATACCTCTGATGTGGGGTTGCATGGATGAATCAAGGATCAGTATTGCCGCTGCCTTACATGCCGCCTACGCATGTCCGAACACGCAATTACTGGATCTGGATGGAAGTTTCGATCTGGCAAGCGATGTCGCCAACGGCGGATGGGTGTTAAAAAATGGAAACCTGATGGTGACCGATGAACCTGGTCTTGGTCTGTCATTATTGCAAAAAATATAATCCATAAATATGTCAAGCCCTGCCATCGTATTGACCCATGGTCTCCTGCACACCATGAATGCTAAAACCGCTCATGGATTATTGAGAGGTACGGAGCGTTTCCGTGTCGTGGCGGTTATCGATCGTGACCATTCCGGATTGGATGCCGGCACGGTAATGGATGGGAAACCACTGGGAATCCAGGTCTATGCATCGGTTGATGCTTTCCTCGAAGCACATCCGGGACAGGCGAAAACGTGCATCATCGGTGTTGCGCTGGAGGGAGGCAAACTACCTCTTGATTTTCGGAGTGAAATCGAAAAGGCCATCATAGCCGGGTTGGATGTAGTCAATGGATTGCACACTTACCTGTCCGATGATCCGGTCTTCATGGCTTTGGCGGAGGAACATCGGGTGAAGCTGACCGACATCCGCAAACCCAAATCCTTTGATCAATTGCATTTCTGGACTGGAGAGATTCTGCGTAGCAAGACGACCAGGATAGCCGTACTGGGGACTGATTGTGCCATCGGTAAACGGACCACTTGCCGGTGGCTATGGGAAAGTTGCCGGGAGGAAGGCCTTAAAGCAGAAATGATCTACACCGGACAAACGGGGTGGCTGCAGGGCTATCCTTACGGATTCATCTTTGATTCAACACTCAATGATTTTGTCAGTGGAGAATTGGAACATGCTTTACTGGAATGTGAAAAACAACTGCATCCGGATGTCATCTTTATCGAAGGTCAGTCGGCTTTACGTAATCCCAGTGGTCCCGCCGGTTCAGAACTGATCATCTCGGGGGCCTGTAAATATGTGGTTCTGCAGCATATGCCGGCACGAAAACACTTCGATGACCGGGAAGATTGGGGGGAAATCCCGTCGGTTCG
>JAGQXC010000024.1 GCA_020436785.1 Saprospiraceae bacterium
TATCGCAAAGCTGCCAACCAGGAATATGATGATGCTCAAAATAATCTCGGCAACATGTATCAGAATGGGCTAGGTGTATCCAAAAACCATAAAGAAGCAGTCTCATAATATCGTAAAGCAGCTGACGAGGGTAATAAAACTGCTCGAAATAATCTCGGCTACATGTATCGGAATGGCCTGGGTGTTTCACAAAACTACGAAGAAGCTGTATCCTGGTATCGCAAAGCCGCCAACCAGGAATATGATGATGCTCAAACTAATCTCGGCTACATGTACCAGTATGGTCTTGGGGTAATTAAAAATAACGATGAAGCAGTCTCTTGGTATCGTAAAGCCGCTGACCAGGGTAATAAATATGCTCAAAATAACCTGGGCACCATGTATCGGAATGGCCTGGGTGTTTCACAAAACTATAAAGAAGCAGTATCCTGGTATCGCAAAGCTGCCAATCAGGGATACGATTTTGCTCAAAACAATCTTGGATTTATGTATGAATATGGCAAAGGTGTAGATAAAAATCTTACTGAAGCAGTCTCCTGGTACCGAAAAGCGGCTCAACAAGGTGAAGAAAATGCCCAGGATGCACTACGCCGGCTAGGGGAGACCTGGTAACAAAAATTCTCCTTTGCAGTATCTTTACTTTATGTAGCAACAAATCATAATAATCAATAAAAGACTAATGGCGAGGTAGGAAGTCCAATTGATTCATGTCACATCGAACTCAAATATTGCATCAACCAGTGCATCCCCTGCGGCGTATTCAAAGCCCGGAATGTTTTCTTGGCCATCTGAGCTTTTTGCTGGATCTCATGCGCTGACGCTTTGCCCTGGACCACCACAAATTTCGTGACTTCGGTGCCCGCGTAAACGAAAAGGTCACATCCCTTCTCTGTGGCCATCGTTAGCAGTTTTTTACCGGCATCGGTACTTGCCCATTTACCTACGGTGGTAGCAACTGTTGCCGCCGAACAGACTGCTGGAGACGAAACCGGAAAATAAACCATTGAACTGGCACAAACATAGGCACCTGCTTGTGGTGATTTACCAAAATAAGCCAGGCCTTCAACGGTTACTGTAGCCAACACTTTACATCCTTCTGACATAATTAAAAATTTATAGTTTAAAAATAACTTTTAAGATATCCTATTATTAATACATTCATTTAACAAATTAATGTCAATTGTATTTTTCTGATGCCATTCGACAAACATTCATTTTGGTTTGTTGCAATCGTCCTGCGTGTATGGATAAAATTAATTTTTACTATATATCATCATATTAATAGCAATATAGAGAAGTTTTGCTATTTACAGATTATATAGGTAATTTGAGATTCCTGGAAATAACTACTTTAGTTCTTATAGGAGTCCAATTAAATAACTCTCTTGCATTGGAAGACTCTAGCCGGACACAACCATGTGAGCCAAATGGGTCCACGTCACCTAGTCCTATGCTTCTAAGAGTAATTCGTGCATAAGACATTGGACCCACTAAATGCGATTCGTGGATGGCTTCACCCCTATGGAAAAACATTGCAAAATTCATTTGTGCATCATATTGCCGACTTCGATAGATTCGGTGTTTTCTCCCTATTCGATGTGTCCCGACCGTAGTTTTATGAGATTTGTCTCCAGTAACACAATCATATTTACGGAATAGTTTATTGCCTTCATAAGCATATAAGATTTGATGTGACAGATCAACATATATAACTTTCATATTCAATATTTTTTGTTAAATAAATGTTTGTTCCTTATTAATATTTAATATTTAAATTATGAAAATTAGCTGCATGTGCTTAAAAATATTTGAGCCGATTTAATTATAATATTATCTATATAATCATTGAATAGATTCATTGACAGATGTTACAAAACATTATTTACTACGGAATGTATATTTTATCTAAGATTTTGATACTATAGCCGGTTATCGTTCTGCCAGTTATAATATACTAATAATTATATTATTGTTCAGATTTTGAATCTCCTTCAATTCCCCCTCATAGTACTCCATGATCCTCTTACGCCAAATGCTCATCCGATCCGGCTTGACCTCGCGCATTACCTTCAAATGATAAGGGTCTACTTGCCTGCCGTCTTTCCAAAACCGGAAACAAACATGGGGGCCCGTAGCCAGCCCAGTCATGCCCATTCCGCCGATGATTTGTCCTTTATCCACGTAACAATCTTTACAAATGGACGAACTTAAAGATTGCAGATGCAGGTACTGGCTGGCATAGCCTCCTGTATGCCGGATTTTTACGTAAATGCCGTTATTTTCATCTTCCCCATACTTGTCAATGTATCCAAATCCAATGCTGTAAACCGGATCGCCCAGGGTACCGGCATAGTCGGTTCCGTAATGCGCTTTGATCTCGTTGGTAATGGGATGCATGCGGTGATCGCTGAATACGGATGATATGGCACCACGCTTTACCGGCGATTTCCACAGGACATAATCTGCATTGATACCCGTTTCGGTATAATAGCCTGATTCCGCAAGATTGGCATCGTAGAAGTATTTAATTTCCTGATCGTTTAAATTAAAGTAAACCATTCCGTAAGACACCATTCCGGCATGGATGTCCTTGGGAGGCAAGAGTAGGATCTGCCCCCGAAGTTGCTCATGATCAATGTCCCAGTGATTGTAAAGTAAAGACTCAACCGGAACGGGTATTGATGGATACCAATCCTGTTCTTTGATGAACCCATCCACCTTAATTAACAATGGTTGCAGCCTGGCGCTTAACGGTGGATGCAATAACAAAACATTTCCGCTTTTGCTGTTATCAAACAACCAATCGCCCTTATCCAGTTGAAAGAGAAAATATCCATGGGCGGGATCGTAGGTGGCATGCTGAATACGGTCCAGCCGGGGTATGATTTGATTGATAATATTTAGCTGGACCGGATCGCTGGCGGTACAACAAGCTTCTTGAAATACAGCGATGAGACTATCCTTATTTACGGCCGTAAAACCTTCCGTATTCAATCCGATCGACTCAAACGGAAGGGATTCCTCAGCACATCCCAGGAACAACGGGAACATCAATATGAAACAGAACCGGTTCATCCTTTGCGTTTGAAAGACTTGCAAGAGTTAAATCATTAGCTTATATTGAGGATAGGATCCATGGATTCCCACTTTAGTGTCAAGGTCAATTCAGATAAATATAACGAATGTAACACGTATATCGAAGTACAATGGTCATCTGCTGGAATTGTAGCGCTCAAAATGAAAACCGATCTACTTGTAGAGTTTGTGGTTCGATTCTTGACCCTTCCCGGGAAGCTTTACTGCATTGTACAGTATGTTCTTACCCCCTCTTGCCAATTGCAGAAATCTGCCCCAATTGTTTTACTCCGGTATCCGAAAGGCATATCATCCGTGACGAACCAAATGAAGCAGTAATTCAGGAAATCCAATTACAACCTGCAAGATTGATACCGCATGACCGGTTAAATAGCAGTAATTCAGAAATTGAAGAAATACGACTAGATAAACAGAATTTAAACCGATTGGCAATTCGCACAATCGAAAACGAAGATAAAGAAATATCAGATGATCAGTATGCCGCTATTTCATTTGAAAATGGTGAATGGTATATTGATAATAAATTTACGAATTTGGTTTTTATCCAGGTTAAGGACAAGGTTCCCTTACTGGATGGCATGATTATACTTTTAGGCAGCGATAAATTTTACAGTTTTGAAATAGGAGATAGTTTGCAATAGTAATGAAATTTTCAGAATCTACTCAATCATTGCCGGATCGGGTAGCACTTAATTCACACGATGAAATCCAGCTAAAATCCGGAAGATATACCATTGACAATGGTATTGGCCAGGGAGGGTATGGCACGGTCTATAAGGTGGTCCGGGAAGACAGTCAGATCTTTGCGTTGAAAATTCTGCGCCTATGGGATGTCTTACCCAATGAATACGGATTCCTGATCAAACGGTTTCAGGGAGAATTTCAGGTTGGTCAGTTGGAATCGCCCTATCTGATTAAATCGTATTATCAGGGCTACATCAATGGCAATCCCTACCTGATCACGGAATATTGCGATCAGGGAAATCTGGAAAACCATTTGGACATCTTTGATGAACCGGATAGTACCAAAGCGTTTTGCATCAATATATTGAGCGGGCTAAATACCATGCATGCAAATGCCATCATACACCGGGATATCAAACCCTCCAATATACTTTTTAATACCGATTTGGTACCCAAGCTGGTTGATTTTGGCATATCCGGTTTTCTCAACAACCGGTTGACACAGATCAATATATTTGGCAAAATAAAATCGTTGGATAAAAACGGGTTGGGAATTACCCGGGGATTTTCTCCGCCCGAAATGTTTAATGGCAGCACATTCTATCGGAATACCGGGCCAACGATGGACATTTATTCATTTGCCTCAACCGTTTTTTATGGAATAACCAAAGGAAAGTTCGCATTTGGTGAATTTAAAAATGAAAAGGAATTCAACACTCAGTTTCTGAGCAATCAGAAGAATAATAAATTAAGTCTAGAACTGCTGCCTGAAGCCTATCAAACAGACCGGTGGATCCAGTTTTTTAAAAGAAATTTAGCCAGTAATCCTGAGAAGCGTTTCCAGAATGCCATCGATATCATCAAAGCCCTGGAAATGAATGGTAAATCGGATGGAGAAAATAGTTCCGATAGCTTGGGTCCGGTTTTATCCGTGATCAAAAACGATCAGATTTTGCAAGTCTTCAATCTGGAGGAAATGGTAGCTAGAAATAAAAAAAACCTGGTTACCATTGGTCGTCAGAACACCGGAGGCATCGTTAATGACATTTCGATTGCCGAAGAAGGCAGTTATTATATGTCAAAACGGCATGCCACCATTGAAAAATCAGGAAACGATTGGGTCATTCGGGACGGTCAATTCAGCCCGGCAGAACCTGGCTACTGGACGTATTCACTGAATGGCATTTATATCAACGATCAAAAACTGGAGAAGGGTGACTATAAAATTCTTGATCAACAAGATGAAATTAAATTGGGCAGCATCATACTGAAGTTTAATAGGGACGAAATGAATGGAAAAGCTTAAGAGTGGCATAGAATTAAATGGATACACACTGATAACCCAGATCGGGATCGGTGCCACCGCAGAGGTCTGGTCGGCAAAGTCCGGGCATGACGATACGGAGCTGGCATTAAAAATTTTCGCACCCAAAACCCATCTGGACGACTACAGCAAGGTATTGATAAAAAAAGAATACCAAAATGCCGCGCATCTGGAACATGAAAACATTGTCACGCCCATCGACTATTTTGAAGTAGAGCAGAACCCAGTGCTGGTCATGCAGAAATATGGACCAAGTTTGTGGAATATTCTGAAAGAACGTCAATCCAGGCATTTACGCCAAAACATCGATCATTACGAGGATCTCTTTAGTGAAAAAGAGTTGGCGGAGATCCTGTTTGATGTATCCAAGGCTTTAACCTATCTGCATTACAAAGGCCTTATTCACAACGACATCAAACCGGCCAATATCCTGACCCAGCAGGATCAGAACAGATTATCCTATGTTTTATCGGATTTTGGGATAACCCGGGAGATCCGGGAAACCATCCTCCGGCAAACTTCCCGCAATTACCAGAGCGCCCTGACCATGGCCTACGCATCACCGGAAAGATTGCGGGGTGAAATAAGCAATACAACCAAAGGGGATATGTTTTCTCTGGGTTGCTCGATGTATGAATTAACCAACGCAGACGATTTTGATTTTGGTCCGGGCAGCATCCTTAACAACAATGGAGCGATTGCTCCTATCCGGGGAAATTACAGCAGTGCTTATAATAATGTCATCACTGAATTGCTGAACATCAATCCCAGAAACCGGCTTGCTGCCAACGATTTGCGGGAAATTTGCTATGCCTATTTAAGTACCAACAAGTGGCCGGAATACCTGTACGCCACCGTTCGGAATGTCCCACCTGCTGAACGTAGGGAATTTCATACGATAAAAAACTCCGATATTTCTGCCCGTACCGGTTCATCCAAAAAGAAGCGAATAATGATTCCTGTATTATCACTTTCCGTTATTCTTTTTGGACTGTATTTATTTTTTGGGAGTGACTTTAAATTGAATGACAAGAATTCAACCCAGGAGTGGACATCTTCACCGATTCCCGTTGGTGATTATTACTTTGCTCAAACCTATGACAACCGGTGTGTGCTTCTGGATGATGAAAAAAAAGAAGTCTATCCCGAAAAGATATTTACCAACTGCCGAGAAACCCCTGATGCCATCATTTTGGTGGAAGCATCGGGCGATTCCATTATTGTAAATAAAACCAGATCCCATGGACGATAGGACAGAACGCTTTAATACCGCAGGAAGTTATTTTGGATCCACCATCCGACAAAGCTTAAATTTTGTATCGGGTAAATCCATTCCCACATATTCCATTCTATATCTGGATCCCAGCAAAAACAAATCACGCGGCGCCGTTGAAAACATAGTGGTACCAAACATTACCATTGGCAGAGGGAATCGTTGTCACATCCGTTATTCCGATGAATACGGAACTGTCAGCCGAGAGCATGCTTCGATAACTTCCGGTGAAGGTGGTTTTTACCTGAATCACAATCCGGAAGCAAGCAATCCCACCTTCATTAACGGAGAGAAAATATCCGGACCCACCCTATTGCACAATGGAGATGAAATTCAGTTTTCAGTAAACGGACCACGGTTGCGCATCAATACCAATCAAAGCGCATCCGGAGGCATAACCGCCCGGCTGGGTAGGGCTATTGGCCAAGCCGTCAGACCCTATAAAGTGGCAGTCTGGGTCCTCGGGGTACTGCTCCTGGTGTCATTAGCTCTGGGTGGTTATACTTTGCGAAACAACAGCCAATTAACAACCAATCTGGACGATGCCAGAAAAGAATTGGAGGCTCAGAATGATGTAATTAATAAACGTACGCAGGAAATCGATCAATTGAATGACCGGTTAAATCAATTAGAGGATAAGAAAAGTGATGAATACCGTCGTCAGCAACAAATTCTTGCCCAAAAGAATAAAGATTTAGCAAAAGCGAAGGAAAATAAGGCGCAATTGATTAAACAAATTGAGTCCCTGCAATTGATGAATGACGGTCCGGAGATCAGTGCTGACACATTACTGACAGACCAGCTCAAAAATCAACCAGCGAATGAAGCGGAGGTGTTATCCCAAAATGAAGGTACCCAACCAACAAGTACAGTTGTTGGTGCCAGCAATATTCCCGACGTGGATTTTGACCAGCTCGCTCAAAATAATGTTTACATTTTGATCGCAAAAAGATTAGAGTTCATCGACAATACCGGATTCAGAGGCCTCGCGGCAGCTGATCTGATTCCACAAGAAAACCGTTCCGGGTTGTGGACAGGTTCTGCTTTTCTTACGGAAGATGGCCGTTTGATTACCGCACGTCATGTCATCAATCCCTGGCGGTTTTTTGAATTTGGCGATAACTACCAGGATTGGTATCCGGCAATCTCGGAAATTGAATCGGAATACCAGCAAATCAATGTGGTTTTCGATCTTCTGAGCCAGGATGGGGAAGTTCAAACCTTAAACTCCCGTGACTTTGTAGTCAACGACAAAAGTGACAAAGAAGTCGAAAGAAAAATCTCCTTTCGTGGGAAATTTCTGGGATTCAACATGGAAAAGAAGAAAAAGATAGCCGCGAAATTTTACACGGACATCTCCACCGATTGGGCGTATGCACCATGGTCAAATCGAAAGGGACACATCAATATTGCCCCGGAGATCGATAGTCTCCCAGCCGGTACACCCTATTGGGCTATAGGCTTTACCTCTGATTTAATGCAATCGGATGCCCAAACCTTAACACCGCTATTTTTAATCGGCGAGACCAATGCCTATAGAAACGGAAATAAGGTGTTAAAACTCAGTAAAAATCAGATGAGCGTGGGCAGCACCGGCGGACCGGTATTTGGATGGATCAATGGAAATTTCCAGGCCATTGGTATTGTTTCCGCACCAGTCGGCAATGTTGTCAGTCTATGCATACCGTTAACCAATCTGGAGTAATAAGCTTTGAAGTTACACATCGCATCGGGTTCGGATACCGGACAGGTCAGAGATCACAATGAGGATAGTTACATTGTCACCAGCAATACGTCATTGAGTGAATGGAGCACTCCCGAGGCTGCATTTATCCTGGGAGAGCAACCCTGCCTGTTCGTTGCTGCGGATGGTATGGGTGGAGCCAATGCAGGGGAGGTGGCATCCAGATTGTCCATCGAAACCATCCGGGATCACATACGACCCATCGATTTCAGTCAGCTTGATGATGAAGCCATTAAAGATATTCTGCAGCAGGCCCTGTTGGCAGCACATCAGGCCGTATTGCATCATGCCCGACAAAACACCCGGACAGCCGGGATGGGATCCACCTGCACCATCTGCCTGATATACCGGGATATCTTGCACATCGCCTGGGTGGGCGATTCCAGAGTCTACCGTTATTCCAAATCGGGACGTGTAACCGCTCATCATTTTCACACCGAACATCTGGAACTGCTGACCTCCGATCATTCATTGGTATGGAAGGAGGTGATGCTTGGCGAGATCACCCCGGAGGAAGCCCGGTTATCAAACATCAGCAACATCATCACCCAATCGATTGGCGATCCGAATTCGATTCCCAGTCCGGATTACCGCAGGTTTCCTTTGTATCAGGGGGATATCATCCTGTCTTCATCGGATGGCTTAAATTCCATGTTGTCCGATGTGGGCATCCATGCAATCGTCGATAGTTACAGTGAACAAATTGATTTGCTGCCTGCAAATCTGATCAATGGAGCCAATCAGGCCGGTGGCAGGGATAACATTACCGTCATCACTTGTTTGGTTGTGGACGGGCCAGTGTACATTACACAAAATGCGTTAGAGAATACCTTGACCTCAATCATTCCCAATCAGGATCTTTTAGCAACCACAAAGGTCAGCAAACCGGCTAGAAACAAAAAGAAAGGTGTAATTTATCTGACCATAATTTCTTTGATTGTCATAGGCTCATGGTTCTTCTTCCTGAAAGATTCAGGTTATATCTCTCGGGAATTAACACTTCAAGATACGCTACCCGAATTTCCCCTGGATTCCGGGAGTAGGGATGGCGCATCAGAAGAAATACCATTATCAGAATATCATGGTAGCATAACGGATGATCAAATAGGTTTATCACCGGTGACAAACACAGAAGACAAGACTACTTTGCCCGAAGAAATAAAAAGCGCTTCCCCATCACCATTCGACCAAAGTATTTCCAGTAAAAAAACTGAAAGCCATCCAAAAGCTGGAATTGAAAGTGAAAGTTCAACCACAAAAAAACCAACGAGTACCAGCAAAATAGACGAACCCGTTAAGACCCGGGATACAAACTCAGTCATAAAGCCATCGACAACCGGTATTCCGCCAAATGCATCGCAAAATGGGGCAGGTTCAAAAACGTCGATACCTCAGGAAGAGGCCAAAGACAACACATCCGAAAAAAACATAGAAGCATTTATAGATAATCAAGTGCAAATACTCAAAGAAAAATATCATAATTATGGTAGCTGCGAATCGAGTCAAAATGCATTTGATTTTCTTGAATTATTTGCGTCAGATGCAACACACCAAAATGATTTTGTTAGAAATAAAATCAAAAACAACGTTCCCTGTCAAAAATACATTGAAGAATTGAAACGCAAAAATGATCGATCAGATTATTCATTTACAGTTAGTAATTGGCAAATTAAGAAAATGAACAAAATGACAGACGAAAATTATTCTGTTATTATATTTTTTACAAAAACAATTAATGGCCAATTTAATGATAATGATACGCGATTTATTAAAAAACAACAATCATTAAATGGAGAAATTAATTGTACTATAAATCAGCTCAAATCTTCAATTAAAATATCAAACGTTCAATTTTTCAATGAAAATTAAATTAGAGAAAGATCAATGTTGAAAATATGATGGCATGTTGAAAAATAGATATTTTTACCGAAAGCATTTTCATGTAATGGTGGGTGGATTCATTGTTCCCAAAGAATTCATCCACGGTCATACGCTCGCTGCTATTGAGAAAATATTGGGCTTCCGGCAAGGCCGATTTAGCCAGGGTGCAGCCTTTGCCCAATTGTACAGCAAACCTGCTGCAGACGATTTGGAATACCTGGGAGACACCCGTGTACCTGGGCACCAGTTTGAAGAACGTAGAAATAAAAACATTTCACGAAACAATCTGAGCCAGGCTGCATACAGTTATTTGGGACCACATACCAAATTAATCAAAGTCATACCATTGGCCAATGAAAACCCACTATTGAGTGAGGATGAAAACTGGCCATCCGGCCAGGGGGCCATGCAATACAAATTGAAAAGAGGATTGAGTAAACCTGCTGTGATCATCGAAGTGATTGAAAAGTATCCCAACGGTGTTTTCCATTAAGCATATGCTCTGGAAAGGTTAATTGCGATGAAAACCAAATTGAATAAAGACCAACCGATGAATATGAACAGAATGCTTGATAACCAGGAAATTATTTACTAATTTACTAATCGATAAGAGGGTGAAATCTGAAACCAATCGGGACCGACCCATGTTCAATAAAGCTGCCAAATCCATTCATCAACTACGAAAATTATCTTTCCAGAGGGGGATTATTGCTATTACTTTGGCCCTGTTGCTATTTAATGGTTGCCAACAAGAAGATTCCAGTCAGGCCGACTTCACGGTACTGCTGAACGATGTTCAATTACTGAACTGGATGGGAACCTCTCCTCCGGCGACCGACAGCCTCCATGTATTGCAGGCAATCTATCCCGAACCGGTCAAATTTGAAATCGTTGGTATAGATCGTATTAATAAGGTTGAATTTTATGTAGACGGTAAAGTACAGTCGAATTACAAGTTGCAGAATCAGGAATTTCATTATACGTTCAGTTCTCCTGGGCTCCATACCATCAAAGTTTGTGTAGATGGAATTTGCCGGATTAATTACGTAAACTATCAGGATCAGACTGAACAAGTAGCTACCATTTCGGAACCTATAAATAAAGATACAGACCCTTCCCAGGATCCTAATATAATTGTTAGACAAGGAAATGAGACCGTTGCAAAAAATAAAGAAGAAAAAAAAACGCCATCAAAAGTAGAATTGCAAGAATCAACAGAACCATTGGATAATGATGCTACTAGACCATCTGCACCTTTGGAGACAAAGGTTCAGGAAGCAGTAAAAATCGATGATAATCCTCAACATATTGCCCAGGACATTTCCGCTAAACCTAAAGATGAAACAATAAACCCAAAGCAAGCAGTAAATAAAGAATTGTTAGATCAGTTAAATATATATGTACTCCCTATGTATCGTACGTATTTACTCAGACTTAAGAATATTAGAGATTTTATTGGTAACATTGAGCAAGATATATATAAAAAAAATATGGATTTTTGTATAAATGAATACAATAATTTTTTAACTGATTATAACAATATATTTGATGATATTGAATCTAAACGGGATGCAATAAAACAAAATATTAAAAATGGTTCAATTGATGATGTTATCTTAAACAAATACATGCAGTTAGATGACCAAATATCAAAATTATCGCATATTCAACTTATAAAAGAAGAGTTTGAAAAAAAATTACAACCATTAATTTGGGGCAATGGGAATAAATGGAAATTTAAAGATTTACGAGAGGAAGCCACAAGTGCCCATATTAAATTTAATGATAAAATTATTACACTTGAGAAATTATTTAATGACTTTGAACAAGAAATTAAAACATTTTAAAATGAAAATAGTTTATACCCTTATTTTTGGAATCCTCATCTTATTCCTGAACACTGGTTGCGAACCGGAGTGTACCGAAAGGACTTATTCATTGGATTCTCCCTACAAAGAGCCCAATCAGGAATTAAGGATATCCGTCGATCCGGGCTCACTTGCCGGGAGTCTGGATATCATTTTCTCTCAGGACGGCAATGAGTTCCGAACGAAAGCGTTTTTGGATGAAGGCAATCTTGAATACCGGACGAACGTACCGGATATCTTTAATGGTTTGGTGCATATCCTGGTCGATGATTCGGATTGCGGATACATTACGCTCTCCAACGGGGTCGAGGTGCAGGATTATTCATTTTTTGCCCGAAATGTGAATTTCCTGATCCCGGCACCACTTACTTTTATCGTTCCCACTATTCAGGTGCCGCCTCCAGTAATTGCTTCCAATGGTTGGGTGAGCTATGACAATATCGATTATTGCATCTGGTTTGCATTTTATGATACACTTGGAAAGGAAATTCCTATGGGTAATGATAGTATGAAATTTGAATCAAAATATATAAACCCAAATATTGCCCAGGAATTGCATACCGGACTCTTTATCAGTGAAATGGGCGTGACCGATAAATGTAAACCCAGCGGGAATCCGTTAATTCATCGAAATCCTGTATCGGGGATTCTGGATAAGAAAAATAATGTTATTTCAATTCTGATCGACCGGACCTCCAAAGGACTGGGTATAGAACATTTAACCGGCAAGTTTATCGATCCGAATACATTGGGAATAGATCAACAGAGCAGACATTGTGTTTATGATGGTTCGAAATCAAAGTCGTATGCCATGCTCCTCACTTCCGAAACCACCGGACGCCAACTTGTTTTGTTCCAACTTCAAAAATAACTGCAATGAGGACTTATCTCACTTTATTGTTAGTACTGTTATCTGTACTTGCTGTTTACAGTCAAACCGATGATGATCAAGCAGATGACATCAAAAAAATCAATTTTCCCTCCAGCTTTGGGTCTTCATTAATCCTGAAATCAAAAACTGTCGAGATCCTGGCGTCTTCATCCTTGTTCTCCACGGTCCAGTATTACAAATACACCGGACTTGCCGGTGGAGGTGTGCTCTCCAATCGCATCACCAGCTCCACATCATCATTTTTCATGAATTTCGGGATCTCCGCACGGTCCATTGTTGATTTAGGCCTTGGTTTCGATTATGGCATTGCCCGCAATGACGCGGATGCAACCGTCAGTCCATTTAAAGTCTATAGCTCGGACAGATTAAATACCCGTGGAGTCACTTATGTAAGAGCGCGTGCCCGCATATCACCCTTCAGTGCCGCTCCTGAACTGGTCCTATCCTTAAATGGAGGCCTGGCAATCCCGAAGGATACAATTGCACAAAAACTGGGTGCTGAAAAGGACATCGTAGGCCTGGGTCTTTCCTACTTTGGCCGGTTCAATTCCAATCATTCGTATTTCCTACAGGGTAAACTTGGCTATTCGCCAGCTCATACACGAATATTTGATACCAGTAACCCGGAACTCAAAACAGAAATTCCATTTCAAAATACCGTATCCGCCAGCGCCTTTTACATTTATAACATCACCCGCGGTGCCTTCTATGCGATCCCGGGGATCAGTTATCAGGGCCTTTTTCAAAAATCTGTCCATAGCTCAAGAATCTATTCCAGGAGTACGGCCTTGCTTGCAATCCTGGTATTACAATTTCAATTCAGCCGCAACTTTGCAATTTCCGCACAGTATGCCTATCCGATTCTGCTGGATAGTCATTATCCACAAGTTGAGCTGGATTCCAGAAGTTCCTATTCCGGTGCAATCTCGATACTCTACCGTATTGATACAAGTAAGAAACTCATAATTGATCAGATCAGACAATAAATGCATAAATACTCCAATACAAATGTTAATATAATAATAACGCGTTGAGTGGTTGAAATATTAATAAAAAAGATCATGCATTTGTTTGAAAATCAGTATTTTAAAGAAATAACGACAAATCTTAAAACTACTGATATGCATGATCTCAAGTCAATTTACACA
>JAGQXC010000314.1 GCA_020436785.1 Saprospiraceae bacterium
CAAGGCATCGGATTTATCTGAAAAATTATCTCAACTGCCTATATCCGATTTGACGCGAGCCTTTGCGGTGAACGAGCGCATCCTGATTATCAACGAGTTATTTGGTGGAGACTCGGTTCGATTTGTAGACACCATCCGTCAGTTGAATTCCCTGCAAAGTTTTTCCGATGCCAAAACTTTCCTGGTCCGGGAAGTAGCCATGGCCAACCATTGGGCGAATGATGAAAAAGCCGAACTCGCGTCTTCATTCATCCGGTTGGTGCGTCGTAAATATCCATCCGTGTAATCCGTCCATTGATCGAAAAAGGATGCAGGGTAACTCTTTGATCGGGAGTTTTGTTAAATAGTTAATTACAAACTTCTCATCGATGGCAACAAATCCCGGCCCAAACGATTTTCTTCAGGAAGCCAAAAACCGCCTGCGTTGGCCAATGCTCCTGGTTATCTTTCTGTGGATCATCCAGGGATTTCAGTTTTTAGTGCATGGGCAATTGGGCGCACTGGGCATTTATCCCCATCATCTTTCCGGCTTAAAAGGGATCTTTTTTGCACCACTTATTCATGGTAGCTGGGGTCACCTGATCTCCAATACCATACCGCTCTTTGTACTCACGCTGATTCTTGCCGTATTCTATAAAAGAGTTGCGCTGATCAGTTTTATCCTGATCTATCTGGGGACCGGACTGGCCGTCTGGTTATTTGCCCGCCCAGTCTACCACATCGGTGCCAGCGGAGTTGTCTATGGGCTGTTATCCTTTGTCTTCTGGTCGGGCGTATTCCGGCGCAACATCCGGTCGATCGTACTGGCATTGATTGTGACCATCCTGTATAGCGGATTTATTTGGGGTGTATTGCCGGTCAAAGAAGGTATATCCTGGGAGAGTCACTTATTTGGAGCCATTGTTGGGATCCTGGTGGCATTCTTGTTTCGCCACTCCATCGATCCGGACGAAGAAACCCGCTATAGTTATGAAGAAGATGAACCGACAGATGAGCGGTATTTCTTCGACCGGGATACGTTTGACCGCCACTGATCCATTTGGGACCGGTGCGATGGATGCTCATTAATACAATGATTCATTGGTGGGTGACAGAACCCGGATCAATTCTGATCGATCCGTAACTCCTGGATTAGATTCTTTTCACCTTGCTGTTTAAAGTAAAAGAACACGCGATATTCACCGTCTTCCGTCATCAGCTTGGCAATGGAAAAGGACGTCTCATCCGATTTATTGTTGCCCTGGTGAATGGGTTGACAGGATTTTGGTTTGTGATCCTGGAAGAATTTCTGCAGATGGGTGCGCACCAGCTGTTTATTGTAAATGGTTTGGTGATTGAGCACGTGTAATTCCACCTGATCATCCATTTGGGTCAGTAGCTGATCGACCTCACCGGCTGACATTGCCCGGTAGATGGATTCCATATCTTGATCCACCGTCATGTATGAAATGATGAGGAAACTCCAAAGGAAGGTTTTCATATGCAATCATTTTGATTTGAGTACTGCTGTTTTCATCAATGCAGATCAATTATGTGGTAAACAAATGAATGCGGATGAAAATTTCGATCCGGCATCTTTTCCTTTTTGACGTAGTGTTCTTTAGTCGTCACCTTTTGGTGTTCAAATACCGTACGAATCCTAAGATTATAACAAGATATTAACCTATCCATGGGGGTTTTTATTGTCAATCTTCCGACTTTTGTCCACAACACGATTAATCGAAAAGCATGACAAAAAAGGCATTTCTAATCATCCTGGACGGATGGGGTCACGGCCCGGATCCAGCCAGAAGTGCGATTGCGCAAGCTAATACGCCTTATGTGGATGGACTTTACCGCGACTATCCCAATAGTGAATTAATCACCTTTGGCGAGGATGTCGGCTTACCGGAAGGTCAGATGGGCAACAGTGAAGTCGGGCATTTGAATATTGGCGCCGGACGCATTGTCTACCAGGAGCTTGCACGCATCAATAAAGCCATTCGCGATGGCAGTCTTTTCGAAAACCCCATTTTGAAGAATGCATTCCAGCGTGCTGCTGATGCAAACCGAAAAGTGCATTTTATCGGCCTGGTCTCGGATGGTGGTGTGCATTCGCACATCAAACATTTGAAGGCACTGGTGGATATGGCCACCGGAATAGGCTGTGATCGTGTGTTTGTACATGCGTTTATGGATGGTCGGGATACAGATCCGAAGTCCGGCGTTGGATACCTGCAGGACTTACAGGATGATTTTGTCAACAAGCCGGCACACATTGCCAGTTTAATCGGGCGTTACTACGCCATGGACCGTGATAAACGCTGGGAACGCATTAAGCTGGCCTACGACCTGATGGTCAACGGAGAAGGCAAAAAAGCAAACCATCCCGTTGATGCCCTTAAGCAGAGTTATGACGACGGCGTTACCGATGAATTCGTTAAGCCGGTCGTCATCACCGGTGATGACGGTCAACCTTTGGCAACCATTGAAGAAGGAGACACGGTGGTTTGTTTCAATTTCCGTACCGACCGGCCGCGCCAAATCACTCAGGCGTTGACCCAGCGCGACTTTCCAGACTATGGAATGCATGCTTTGCATCTCGATTACATCACGATGACGGAATACGATAAAGAATTCAAAGGCCTGGAAATCGTCTTCACCTCAGACAACCTGAACAATACCATGGGTGAAGTCGTAGCAGATCATGGTCTGACCCAGGTACGCATTGCTGAGACGGAGAAGTACCCGCATGTGTCTTTTTTCTTTTCCGGAGGCCGGGAGGAAGCGTTTAAAGGGGAGTCCCGTATTCTTATTCCCAGCCCCAAAGTCGCCACTTATGACCTGCAGCCGGAGATGAGCGCCATTGAAGTGACTGACGCCATCATGGACCGTATCCGCCATAATCCGCCCGATTTTATTTGCCTCAATTATGCCAATGCCGATATGGTCGGCCATACCGGGGTATTTCCTGCGGCCATTAAAGCGGTGGAAACGGTCGACACCTGTCTAAGCCGGTTGCTACCGCTGGCATTGGAAAATGAATACAATTTTGTCCTGATTGCCGACCATGGCAATTCAGATTACATGATCAACGACGATGGCACTCCGAACACGGCGCACACCAAAAACCCGGTGCCCTGCATTGTCATCTATCCGGGCCATCGTTACGAAGTTGCGGATGGCATTCTGGCCGATGTTGCTCCAACCTTATTGCAAATGATGGAGATAAAACAACCCCAGGAGATGACCGGTCATTCACTCATCAAGGAATTGCATTAATGCGAGGAATCCGGTATTTGTCAGCTTTGTGGATCGTCCTGGTACTTACCGGGTGTAGCCAGACCTCATCTTCCGGCGATACCGGTGATGTACCGGTAGACCTTCCTGCTTTGTTAAATACCATCTATCGGGGAAATAAATCCCGGACGGTTACCAAAACTCTGCATTACAGTGGTCAGTCGCCGGAAACGCAAACGATTGACAGTGCTGATTTCCACCAGGATCTGAAATTTCTGGAGTCTTTTGCACTCAATGACCGATCCTTTGCCGATCAATTCCAACAGACCGGCACCCATCCTGCCAGGTACCAGGCCAAGAGCAAAAAACCTTATGTGCGCTCGGTAACCATTTGGCCAGGCGGAACAGAAATTCCGGATTCGGTGCATATAACCTATGCCATGCACCAGATAACCGGCACCCGTCATATGGAATTGATTCTCAAACCAGCCGGTTCCTTCCGGTTGAGAGTTCGGGAAGACAATCGCATTCAAAAGAATCTGGATTTTGAGGTGAAGGAAGTCTGGACACCATAGCTCTTCTGCCCGATATCTCCGTTTTGGTGGCAACCACCTGGGGTGTTTCATAATTCTTTAGGGCCACTCCTTAACGATTGTTAATATTTCAGGGTCAGATACTATTGCATTCCAATTATCGATTATATAGATACCGACATCCTCCACGAATAGACGCTTTTTAAATCATCTTTTAAATCAGTAATCTTATGGTCAAGCTCATTGCTAGCCTGATAGCCACTGCTATCATGTTTATTAACGTACCAACGAATCCGTACCTGGGCCAGGATGCAACATTTACGACGGTGAAAGAAATCTCCAATGTGGAGCTTTCAACCGCCATCAGTGATTTGTTTGACGATGTTACCGCAGTAGAGACGGTGGCTGTCGTCAAGGACGATGATTCCGGAAACTATTACTATGCAGTCACCGGAAAAAATGGTGACGAAGCGATTTCCTTCAAGATCACCATGAGTAAAGAGGATGCGATGGCAGAGAAGGCGCCGGAGTGCGGCTGTGAAGCCACCGGCAGCGACTGGGCCATCGAGGACGATGTCCGCAGTTGTTCCAAATCCTGTGGTTAATCCAAACGCTTTTATACTGAAAGGCTGAAATCGTTCCGGTTTCAGCCTTTTTTATTTACAGATTTTAATTTGAGGAAAGGGACAAGCAAGTAAAAATACCAGTATTCTCTATACCGTAATGGATTGACCACGCCAAAACGCCAAGTCAGGATGTGTGGGTTCGAAGCCAGAGTAAGGTAGAACTTTCCGCTGCAGCCTACGGTATTTAATTCTATGCAATTGGTTTGGAGAACAAATAAAAACAATGTCCTAAAACGGAGAAAGCCGTCCCCTTGCGGAAACGGCTTTCATAAAAATTGGCGGCGACCTACTCTCCCAGGTTTTACCTAGTACCATCAGCGCTGAGGGGCTTAACTTCTCTGTTCGGAATGGGAAGAGGTGAACACCCTCGCTATAACCACCATTAGTCTTGTGCGTAGACCGTCCGTTGACGGTATACTTAAGCATGTCTTTTTGTGACGATAGTATAAAAAAGACAGTTGGAGAATGAGTGCAAAGAAAGTGAAGAAAAAAAAGGAAGCATTCGGGTTATTAGTACTACTCGGCTGCATACATCACTGCACTTCGACCTGTAGCCTATCAACGTGGTCATCTACCACGACCCTTTTAACCGTCAGAGACGGTAATGGAATACTCATCTCAGAGCTGGCTTCGCGCTTAGATGCTTTCAGCGCTTATCCAAACCGAACATAGCTACCCTGCGATGCAGCTGGCGCCACAAC
>JAGQXC010000315.1 GCA_020436785.1 Saprospiraceae bacterium
AATTCCGGATGTTAAATTTTGGTGTACGGACAAAAGCTGATTTCTTACCCAACCATCCCTGGATCACGGCCACCGAATTATGCAGCGATAAGCCCATGGACAGGGAAAGGAATAAGGGAAAGAGGACTAAAAATTTTATCAATTTGCGACCCCAGGATTGCCCCGACCAGCCAGTCGTTACATTTCCGGCAAAATAAACGGCGACGATGGCGAGCATCCCCGTCAGGAACCAGGCGAAATAGTACGTGTTGATCTCAAGAATTCGTGTCAGGAATAACACCGGTACGCTGAATACGCCAATGATGAATACAAATACAAAAATGCCACTGGCCATCAGGTGCAGGGTGGCCTGGATCTTTTTGTTTAGGGACAGCCCGGACCTCCAGACATTGGGTAAAATCTTCCTGGCTGTTTCTGCGCCGCCCTTCATCCAGCGATGTTGCTGGGACTTGAGCCCGTTCATTTCGGCAGGCAGTTCGGCCGGAGACCCCAGCTCTTCCAGGTATTGAATTCGCCAGCCGTTGAGCTGGGCGCGGTAACTGAGATCCAGGTCTTCCGTCAGGGTGTCGGGTTGCCAGCCTCCGGCGTCGAGGATGGTTTCACGCCGCCAGATGCCACCGGTACCATTGAATTGGAGGAAGTAATGACCTTGTTGCCTCCCTGATTGTTCAACCGAGAAGTGGACGTTGAGCTGGAAAGCCTGAAGGGCGGTGAGCAATGAGTAGGATGCATTAATGTGTTCCCACCGGGTTTGGACAACACCTACCTGCGGATTGCTAAACCAGGGTATGGTCCGGCGTAAAAAGTCCGCGGTGGGCAGGAAATCCGCATCAAAAATGGCAATGAAGGCTCCGCTGGCGATCTCCAGACCATATTTTAAAGCGCCGGCCTTAAAACCCTGACGATTGGCACGGCGAATGTGTTGGATTCGATACCCCTGGTCCTGATATTCCCGAACGATCCGTGCCGCAATTTCAACCGTGTCATCGTT
The DNA here is from genome assembly GCA_020436785.1 of Saprospiraceae bacterium. Classification (GTDB taxonomy): domain Bacteria; phylum Bacteroidota; class Bacteroidia; order Chitinophagales; family Saprospiraceae; genus JAGQXC01. The sequence goes on from JAGQXC010000315.1 coordinate 992, forward strand.
GGAGTCGTCGAGGACCTGGACTTCTAACCGTTCCTTTGGATAATCCAGCAACATGATGTTGCGGATCAGGCGTTCCACTACATAAATTTCATTGAAGATGGGCAGTTGAACAGTTACCGGAGGCCATTCCGCCGGGGGATCCGGCCGGAGCTGTTCCCTTGGATGTTTTATTCGATGGCGGGAATAGAGCAATAATAAATGTAGTTGGGACAGGCAGAAGATCAGGATGTACAACAACGCCAGGGCATAAAGTCCTACCAGAAAATATCCGATCGATGTCCACCAGGGCATTAAATCAATTTAAATATGGTCCACAAGATCTTATGTCCGGCCAGAATGGTTCCTTTCACTGTTCCCGAAACTTTAGAGATGCCTACCCGGCGCCGGTAACTCACGGGAACTTCGGAACATTTAAGCCGGTGTTTGGCCGCTTTCACCTGCATTTCAACCGTCCATCCGAAATCAGGATCTGCCATCTCCAGTTCCAGTAGTTTATCCCAGCGAATGGCCCGGAAGGGCCCCAGGTCCGTGAATCGGTATCCATAAATCATTTTGATCAGTGTAGTCGCCAGCCAATTGCCAAAGATCTGTTGCGGCTGCATCGATCCTGGCTCCAGGTTACCCAATGCCCTTGAGCCGATAACCAGATCCATGTCACCTTGCCGGATGGGTGCTACCAGTGAGGGCATTTCTTCGGGATGATCGCTGTAGTCCGCATCCAGGAACACCACAATATCCGGTTGGTCTGCGACGGCCTTCGCTTTGAGGTAGGCAATGCCTTTCAGGCAGGCACTGCCGTAACCTTTGCGATATTCGGTCAATACGGTAGCTCCACCGCCTTGTGCTACTTCTGCCGTGCGATCGGTGCTGGCGTTGTTGCAGACGATGACTTCGCGGACCATGTCATAAGGCATATCCTGCAGGACCAACCCAATGGAAGCCTCCTCATTGTACGCCGGTATGATCACATCGATGTGCATCCCCAAATCATTCGCCTGCAAAAGTAGTCTTTCTGAATCCGAGATGAAAGGGATTGCACGGCAGATGTCTGAGGATGGACAGGTGGACCTGTGTATTTATTGCAATTTGATTGGAAATTACTTGGGTGCTTCCGGAGGAAGTTTTAAGTCCGGAACTAAGATTCCATTTCTACAACTTTTATCGCTAATGATTTTAATTAACGGGTAGGCTTTCCTTGCCAGGACCACGTAGTCATGGAGATTTGGATTCCTGCCCGTAATTTACGATGTCCTTGTAGATTTCACCTAAAATGCTTAAAATCAGATATTTAAAAAGTTAAAAATTTGATTATATATTTTTGGATAATCAGCATTTTCCAGCTTAAGATTGCCCCTGCCGAAGACTGATATACATCAGCAAATCACCTCAATGTACGTCATTTGATTACCCGGTATCCACCCATTATCATGAGTAAAATCTTACCATTATGACAACCAAATTCTGTGCTCCTGGCATTTACCTGCTGGTTGGGATGTTGCTATTAGGATGTGCAAAAGAAGCACCTACTCCTCCTGAAAATAACTCAACGACGTACACCAACATGAAGGTCGGACCAGCAACGCCGCTGGTTTCGGGCACCCTTAAACCTGGCGGTCATTTGATCGTGGGCCCGGAGGGACGGACGCTGGGTCTGGAAGGGATGCAGTTGATGCTGGAAGCAGATACGGCTTATACCATCCCGGTGACCCTTACAGCCCGGGCCATTGAATCCCATGAATTGGGTGATTTGTTTAACCCTGTATCCGCATTGATCCACATCGAAACAGGAACCATTGGGCACATCAATGGTATTTACCGGTTACAAATACCACTTTCATCTATCCTCACGGAAGACGAGTTAGCGATGGGATTCTATTACGATCCGCTATCCGGATCCCTGGAAGGCATACCAGTGCTGGATGGGGGAAGTAACTTCTTGGAGTTGGGCACTTCCCATTTCAGTGAGGTCGTGGTGAGTAAGGTAAAAACAGCCAGGTTGCCGGATTACATCTATTCCGGTTTTGAGCCGGTGCGAGACGGATGGCCTTTTCAAAACCGGGGTTCATTCCAGCAGCCCAGGGGCATCTGTGCGGGCATGTCCATCAGCGCCATTTATGCCTATCTCCAGGAAGGCGGATCCCTGGTTAATGCAGATAATGCCTCAATCCCCGGCTGGAAAACACCGGATTTTTGGTACGACGACATTTATGGAATCTATTTCAGCACGTTGATTCAAAATTATTACGGATGGGAAATAAACAATACCTGGCGAAAGCTGGGACTGGAAACCAAGGTCAGTGATCTGACCAAATACCGTTTAATCGCCTACGGCATGGCCATATCCGGGCAGCCTCAACTGATCGAGATCTGGACGGCAGACCGGAAGGTGGGACATGCGATGGTCGTGTATGGGGTGGAAAATAAATCGCTGCTTGTGTATGACCCCAATTATCCCAATGACGCTTCCCGGGTGATTTCCTTCAATACCGCCAATGGTAAATTCAATCCGTACGCATCGGCTGCAAATGCAGAAGAAATCGCTCGTGGGGAAGGCTATCAATTTCCTAACATTCATCCGATTGTCGTTTCAGGACTTTTTGATTTTAATAAGATCAAAAAATTGTGGGATACTTATTACAAAAAACAAGTCATAGCCAGTCCATACAAGCATGACCAGTTAGAGATTCGATTTCACGAGGCAGATGACGGGGAAGGGTTGTATAAACCGGATGCCCAGGGAAACATCCTGATTCCTCCCGGGTATTACGAATTGGGACTCGCAGGTTTCGATTTCGAACCTTATGCCGTCGTGGGAGAAGATTTACAACCCATTCCGGAAAACATTACTTATTATTTTACTGAAAAGGATGACGGTTCTCATCTTGGGTTATATGTGACAAAACCAGTGCAGGATGCTGGTAAGACCTATAATTCCTGGTGGGGTTTTCGTTGGTTTACTCTTCGGATCGAAAGTCCCCCCGAGCACAACTATTCCCTTTTGGTAACCAACTGCCAGCTTCAATGCGATGTCAGGGATGGGAAAAATAATGGGTTTCCCGGCTACGTGGATGTAAGGTATCAAGGGGGGGATTTACCTGTGGTTTGGACCGGCAATCAATTTTCAGCGGAAAAAACCCTGACTGAGGGAACCGCCAAATACATCTTCCAATATGAAGGCGAAATAAGCTCAGATGAAAAGCAACTGAAGTGGTTCCATGCACTGAAAAAGACCCAGTTCACCAATTCAGGCAAAGAGGAGTTATTTATCGATGAATTATCCATCGGAAATATACCATGGACGGCAACCAACCTTGGCTTGGAAATTGCTTTGACCGGTACCACGGTTTGCAATTACGTGCAGAATGCCAATCATACCTATACGGTGACGCCGGACCCGGACAAAGCCAGTGAGACAATGACGCGGTATTATTGCGGAGACAACTCGGTCATCTCGTTGATCCTAAAGAAATAGGTCGGCAAGGCGCGGGACGGTCATAGGTAAGCTGGGCTTAAATAATGGATGGATCAGGCACAAATTCAATAATCCTTTTAGGATACGAATACCGGATATACCTTCTTTTAGTTGTCATGCAGCGCATGCAAAAATCAGATGACGTTACATTTGCTCCATGTATTTTCGCCACTCTTCCAATAATTTTGGTTCAGTGGTGCCCAGCTCGCTCAGCAAGGATGTAAGATCGGTGATGGCCAGCATCCGGTAAAGTTGATCCCGGCCGTAGCGGTGATCCAGATACATCACCATACTTCCGGATAATCCGTAGCGTAATTTACCGGACCAGAAATCTGCCAGATGACCGGGGAGATTATTTTCCCGGAGTGCTTCTTTGACAGCCACCATTCGCGAAGGATCGCATTGGCCGGAAACAAACACGGCCATCCCTTCGATCAGCCAGTCGATGCCGTTTATCGTGCTGAAGTCAGGGCTGGGATGGTGCTGCCCGTGGAAGACATGAACGAGTTCGTGCGTAATCAACTGTTGGGTGGATAGAGAATCGTCATAACGATGTTCACAAGCCAGGCTGTCCCACGTTCGCGGCGCCATCAGGTCAAGTTTTGCGGCAACGCCACTGGCAACCATCCAGCATTCGGATTGAAATTCCGGCATGCCCCAATCGGACTGCCAGGTGCTGTCCAGAGATAACCGGTTCGGGTGAATATAAACATCAAACGGTTGGCTGAAAGGCTCGTGGAAAAATGCGCTGGTTTGTTGAATTCCTTGCGATATCATCACCAAATAGTCAGGGATATCAGGACGGTCATTGGCCTGGAAAAAAATGCGGAAATGATCGTGCTGCTCGGTCATCCAGGTAGAATTTTGACTTATTCCACCGGTCCAAAATCCCACCACAAAGCTAAGGCAGGGCACTAGGTGATTCATCGTAACCTTTTTAATTCCGTTCCCAGCGAAATTAACCCGATGAAGAGGCATGAATGGTGGAAATTAGATTGAATCGGGTTTCGCATCGACACAAAACGACTTGTCGCTGTCATTCAGACCGGTTTATTCCGGAGAAACCAATCGATGTAGGCATGCACCGCTTTTTGGAGAAAGGTCCGGGTGCTTTCGTTGATTAATTTGCCCTCGTCATCAAATAATTGTTTGACGTGCGCGATGTAGACCTCCGGTTGTTGCATGACCGGGACATTTAAAAATACCAGGCATTGTCTTAAATGATGGTTTGCGCCAAAAGCGGACAAATTTCCCGGCGCGTTGCTAAAAACAGCGCCTGGTTTGCCATTCCAGACACTTTGGCCATACGGACGGGACCCAATATCCAGAGCATTCTTGAGGACGCCCGGTATGGACCGGTTGTATTCCGGGGTAATAAACAAGACGCCGTCCAGTGCATTGACGCTTTGCCGGAAGTTTTGATACGATTCAGGTACTTGATTGAAATCATCAAAATCCTGGTTGTAGACTGGTAAATCTTCCAGTGAGATGATTTTAAACTCAAAACCTTCGGGAGCCATTTCCACCAGGGTTCGAGCGATTTTTTTGGAATAGGATTGTTTGCGAAGACTTCCGGCAAAGAGTCCAATGGTGTATTTCATGGATTAACGGATTAATTATCCTGATTCTATTACCACTAATTGATTAGCCGGAAGAATGTTCAATCCATGGATACAGTTACGGTCTGACGAGCCTGAAATCATGGCAACCAGGATAATAATGGTCCTTATGGACATGAATTTGCCTGATCTCAGGTAGATTAACGTATCGCCATAATCAAATCCGTTTCCAGTTGGTTTTCATCAATGGTAGGATGCCCGTAGATCTCCAGGTAGGGGAAAAGGATCGAATACCCCCGGTTAATTAATTCTTGCCGCATTTCTTTGCCTTTCTTTTGGATCATCGCATAGGGACCAATGTGTTTGTAACGGACGTATTTGTCCAGGCAGACCGCATATTCTTCGAGGGTATCCACAACGGGAGTGTCTGCCTCCAGTTCGACGCCGGCGAATACAAAATGGTCCGCATCGTAAACCCAAATATTTTTACCCTTGTTTTTGATTCCTTTGTTACGGAGGTATTCCCATACCCGGTGACTCAAGGCCATTGCTTTTGCCGATTCATCATTATTACTGGCTAGGCCGGAGAAACCGTAAAGGCGCAACTGCAACGGACTGGGAGACAAGATTAAATTCATCCCAAATCATTTGGTTATCCTGGAGTGAGGAATTGATTCATTTCTTGCACCAATTAGGGTCGAAATAAACCTGGATTAGAATCCGATTCGTAATCCGGCATTGATCAGTAAATAATTAATTTTGACTCCGACGCCGTCGGGTGGGGTGATGGCTTCGGAAAAGCCGAAATTATATCCCAGGTCAACAAAAAAGATGCTGAGATCCACCCCTGCTCCCGCAATTCCGGATAGATTAAATTTTTTTAAATCTTCCACATCAATTCCGGTAATGGCACCCGAGATGGAGTTACTTACATTATAGGCAAAATTAGGGCCTGCGAACAACCGAACGCCGAGGGTTTTATCATAGCTGGGTTCGAAAAATTTAAATCCCAACAAAATCGGCACATTGACTTTGGTGATGGCCACATCGCCTACGTTTTTAATCTGTAGTTTTTCAGGATTTATGTTTATTCCCGGCTGGATATAGAAAGGATGACCCAACTGCAGATCAACACCGACAATGTATCCGGATTTGCCTTGAAGTTCACCCTGAACCGTCTGGTAGGAAAGGTCTGAGGTTTTGATACCGATTTGTGGTCGCAGAGAAACCTGGGCTATGCCAGCCACGGTGAAAATCAGCATCCCGGCAAAAAGGAGAATGGTCTTTTTCATGTTTTTTGATTTTAGTTATTGGTTGCACCGGATTGGTTCAATCAGGTACACAAGTAATCGGTGTAGCTTAATAATACCTCTATGACTCTTTGAAATTAACAATTGTTCGGTCAGGGAGTTGTAATAAATAGATGGAAGTGACCTGACCGCACTGATACTGCCCGGTGCGGAAGGGCTCATGCAAGATTCAGCTCCATTTGGATATTACAACGATGATACGGTGAAGGGTGGCCGGTCACTTTTTGGAAGCCTAATTTAGTGTACAGGTTAATGGCTGGTTTAAGGACCGTGTTGCTTTCCAGATAGATTTTTTCGGCTCCTAACGCCTTTGCTTCCCCGATGCAGGCCTGACCAAGCAACCAGCCGATGTTTTTGCCCCGGGCGGAAGGGGCTACCGCCATTTTGGCCAACTCATAGCTGGTACCCGATTCATTCATTTTCAGTAACGCACAAACCCCTACCGGTTCTGGGCCGTCCAAAGCAACAAATATGCGGCCACCTTTATCCAGAATGTTTCTTTCGGGATGATCCAATGCTTTGTAGTCGGCTTCCTCCATGGTGAAATAAGTAGAGATCCAGGCCTCATTGAGGGCTTTAAAGGCAGCCTTGTACGTGGGCTCATAGCGAACGATTTGGATGTTCTGGCTGTCCCGGCGTTTTTTGATTTCCCTTACCCGGTGGAGCAGCGATTTCTGTTCCAGGAGGTATTCCCATTCTGCGAGCGCTTCCCATAAATTATGCGTGGCATGCAGGATGATGTCGTCGAGGGCCTCATCCACTGCAGTGATTTGAGCCTGCAGTTGGTGATGGAGGGCTCTCCCTTTGGGTGTAAGCGCCACCACATTCCGTCGCTTGTCGGTAGCTTTTAGGTTTTTTTTCACCAAACCAGCCGCCGTCATTTCCTTGATGATCTTGGTAACGGATGGTTGGGAATGGCCGATTTCGGTAGCTAATTCAGTGATGGTTTTTTCCGGGTGCGATGCTAGCATATAGAAGACCGGAAACCATTTGGGCGCCAAATCCACATCGAACAATGCATAAATTTCGGTTGCTTCGGTAGTGATGGTCTGAGCCATGGCACGCAACCGGCTTCCAATGGCTACTTTTCCTGCTTTCCGGTAAATTTCCATAAATGCATAATTGATTACATAACTGGTTATGTAAAATACTAAAATTCCATATTCCGGGAATGGTGGAGCAAACTTTTTCTGGAAACAAAGCCATCAGCAGCAAGTTTTACTCTTTATTTTCTCGACCTTTTTGGGCCGCTCGTCGCTCAAATGCGAGCCAGACAGGGAGAATTGAGAGGCTCATCCGGAGCGATCGGTAATCATGTACAGGGCCAGGCCGGCGCTTCCTTCACCTGGCAGGACACCTTGCTCATAAGCTTTGCGTAAGGCATGATCCATCCCTTGCAATTTCCAGATGGCCTTCCTATTCAACGTATTTCCTCCGCCCGCTAAAATGGGTATCCATGCCGGTAAACACTTCTCCACGCTTACCGAGCCTGATCGGAATACGTTTTATCCAGCCAATCCACGATTTCTTCCCAGCTCGATCGTGGGATCTGTGCATGTGTGGTATTTTGCATGACCAGAAATTCTTTTTTATTCCCGGGGATGAGGTCATAGAATTCCCTCACTTTGTCAATGGAAAATAACTCGTCCTGATCTCCCACGCCTACCAGCACCGGGATATTTAAATCCGGTGGAAGCCTCAGTGATTTGACATCCAGCATGGTAAAGAAACGGGGCGTGTAGCGGTAGTTAAACAGTGGGTCGTCCGTGAGATGCATGCCTTCCCGGTAATATTCGACCGATTGGTAAGCAGGACGGAAGATGGCGCTGGAGAGAATCCTGGCTTTTTGGAGGAAAGGCATTGGTTTGCTGATGCCCGGGCGCGATTCATAGGCGCCCGATAAAAGTACCAAACCGGCAATTTTTCCGGGAACGGTATCTCCGGCACACAGCGCGGCGGCAACTCCCAGGCTATGCCCGAGAACGACGATCCTGGCATAGCCGGTGTGGTGGAGGTAATCGATGGCATCGGCCAGGTCACCGATCCAACGGTCCTTGCCCGGACTGTCACCCCGGTTTCCTCCTGAGAGCCCGTGTCCGCGATAGTCCAGACCGAAGGTCGTATAACCACCCTCCGCAAAGGGAATGCCTGCCATGGAGTAAGGGCCGCTGTAAGCCGTGAATCCATGGAATATCAGAATCGCCAGATCCTTTTTGTAGGGTACGATGGTGTCCGGATTCCAGCACCGGAGGAACAGCGTTTCTCCATCGGACGCATTGAAAACCTGGTGTGGATCCATAAATTGCTGTCGCAACGATGAAGCTTCCTCCGGCGTGATGGCCTGATGTTTGTTTTTCCAGGATACCGGCCAATAGGCCAGCAACAGCCCGGTGATCAGCACCAGGACCAATGCAATCAACAATCCCTTGACGATCTTCCTAATCATGCGTTACCGGTTAACGGATGAAACAACATAATCCCCATCCTATCAAGATAATTAATTCTCCCGTGCAGTAGCGCCCGATCAATGCGGTAGGATCGATAAAATGAAATGCAATGGGCATGGTTGCCCGTGCATCCGTTCGACTTATTTCCTTGAACTCAGCGCTTCCTGGTAGGTCAACCACTGATCGTTTCTTTTCTTAAAAATCAGACTGCGGTTCAATTGCTCGGGAGAACGGCATCCGGACGCCGCCAGGAGCTCGAGGAATTCGTCAACCGTGTTTTCGTGGTAATTCCGTACCCTTTTCCATTTTTCGGAGACCACCAGCCCCCTTACGAATTTGGGATCGTTGGTGGCTACCCCAGTCGGGCATTCGTTGGTATTGCATTTAAGGGCCTGAATGCACCCCAGTGCAAGCATCATACCTCTTGCTGAATTGCAGACGTCGGCACCGATACAAAGTGCTTTGAAGATGTCAAAAGCCGTAAAGATCTTGGTGGCCGTGATGATCCGGATGTCTTTCTTCAGATCAAATGCCTTCAGGGTGTCGACCACAAATATTAGCGCATCCTCCCAGGGCATGCCAACGTAATTGGAAAAGTCAATAGGCGCCGCTCCGGTACCGCCTTCCGAACCATCCACCGTGATGAAATCCGGTTTGATCCCCGTTAACTGCATTTGCTTGCAGATCTCCGAGAATTCTTCTTTGCTGCCGATCGCCAATTTGAATCCGGTTGGCTTGCCTTGGGACAAATCGCGTAATTTTTTTACAAAATGCAGTAGTCCTTTTGCATCGTGGAAGGTAGAATGTCCCGGAGGTGACAACACGTCCGTGTGGGGCTCCAGGCCCCGTATGGTGGCGATTTCACGGTTATTCTTCGCAGCCGGCAGCACCCCGCCATGGCCTGGTTTTGCACCCTGGGAGATCTTGATTTCAATCATTTTAACCTGTTCCCAATTGGCTTTTTCAGCAAATTTATCCTCATCAAAACCACCCTCTTTGGTCCGGCACCCAAAATATCCGGTCCCGATTTCCCAAACCAGGTCACCACCTCGCAAGTGATAGGGTGAAATGCCGCCCTCTCCGGTATCGTGAAAAAAGTGTCCTTCCCGGGCGGCCACATTCAGCGCGGCAATGGCATTTTTACTCAGAGAGCCGAAGCTCATGGCCGAAATGTTGAACAGGCTGGCCTGGTAAGGCTGTTTGCAGTCCGGTCCTCCAATGGATACCCGTGGGGGAGTGGTTAATTTTTCGACAGGATAGATGCTGTGCTGCATCCACCGGTAGCCATCCTCATGGACATCCAGTTCTGTTCCAAACGGGTGGGTCTGATTTTGTTCCTTTGCCCGGGAATAAATGTAGGCACGATGGTTGCGGTCAATGGGCTTGCCGTCCGTTCCGGATTCCACGAAGTATTGGTGCAGCTCCGGGCCGATCATTTCCAGAAGATAACGCATGTGACCAACCACCGGAAAATTTCGCAGGATGGTGTGTTTCTTTTGGAACAGGTCATAGAAGCCCAGCAGAACAATAATGATCGCCAGGGAAATGAATCCGGGCATTGGCCAGAGGATGATGCCGATCAGCAGGGCGACAATGATCAGGGCGATGAAGGTAAATTGGATGGCTTCTCTCATAGGTCATTTTGATTAATCCGTGATCCATTCCAAAATCCGTACGTTGAATTCAGAAATGCCGATCAAACAAGCGGTTTTCCGGAATGGTGTGGTGGATAGGTGAATCAAAGACTTCAATGGTTAAGTAGATAAGGGAAAGATAGGAAATACGTGCCAGGTATCCTAAACGAGGCTACGCGGGGAATGATAACCACTACATGATGGCTTTAGTGATAACCTGTTTGGTCATCCGTATCCCGGATTATTCCGTGTATTAATTTTCGGTTTCGTCTCGGCGGACCGGGCTAACTGATGAGCCATGGTCTTCAATGCGATAAATGCCAGAATAAATAAGGCGAATTTGAAAATGTCAGGCGTAAGATCAAAGCGATGAGCAAATTCCCCCAGCCAAAAATGCAATCCATACGATCTCGCACCGATCTCAAAGAGAAAGCATGAAGAACTTCCAGAATTTTTCTAATGCAATGCATTTAAAATAGGTTGATTATCAGTTACTTAATCGCATATTCCTCTATAGAATTTTTGGTCTGATGCATGATTTGGGTTAAAGTGTTCTTATTTTGTCAGGGCCAGGTATTGTTTGCCACTGATCTTTTAAGGGGAGGTCATCCGATTGCTTTCATTCGGTTGTCCCTCTTATTATGCTCCACTTCAGCCAAGCCGAGATGTTCCATCAATGGTGGAATGTACATGCCAAACCTTCCTCTGAATCCTTTTTTTAAGCCATACCATCCGCCAACCGGATTATCTGCGGATCTGCCCCAATATTCCACGGTACCTGGGATGGCCTCGTCTTTTTCGTCTTTGCTGCCCAACACCATCCAGTCACCGTGTTCCATTAACATGGTGTGCAGGTCCCTCAGACATCGGATGTCGTAGTGCAAAACCGTGGTTTTTACGGTACAAACCAAAATCTCCTTCCCGTCTTTTTCATCGACATGCATGGTGAATTCCGAACTCAAAGGAGGTGTTTTCAGTGTCAGGGGATTGTTTTTGGTTCCGATTAATCTTTGATACTCCATGGATTATTTATTTAGATTGAGAAATGGTTTCAGCTTCTTTTTTCAAATCAGTGGTAAACTGTTCAAATGATTGGTCAAAAGATGGAATTTTATTGGCAAATAAAGGAAACATTAATCCTCCGATTTTTTCGGACATGGTAAAGTGGGTGGTTATTCCTTTCTTTTCTAACGTAAAGGTTCTACTTCCCATCGCATCTCCCCAGATTAATTTCCGTTCCGGTACCAGGACCTTTATCTTTAATTTGAAAGTGCGCTGCGGATCGAGGGTGCTTTTTAACCTGATCTTCTCTCCGGTTTCAATATTCCCTTGCAACGAAATGATGGTTGAATTCCATCGGGCAAAGTCTGAAGCGTTGGTGAGCAATGACCAGACGATCGATGGATCGGCATTGATGGTTTGTACAATGGTGGTTTCCCGGCTAAACGATTTTCTGACCGTAGAAGCTTTGCCCGGCTGGGCATGGGCGGAGATTGTTGTCATCAGCAAGATCAGAGGTGTTAAACATTTCATAAATTAAAGTTTCTTGCTTTGACGATTGGGTAGATAAAATGGATAGGATTTTAGCCACCTTTTTTTAAGTATTCTTCTATGACTTTGCGGTTGTGTTCCAGATGATGCAGTTCCAATACATGGCCTCCTGATTGAAATGGATCAATCTCTTTTAGGATTTTCATCCGCAATTCAAACAAATGTTCCTTATCCGCTTTTTTAGATTCCTTAAACAACTTAATCCTGTTCAAGGCTTCCTGTTCATTTTGTTCCGGATTAAAGATGCCATTGATTTCAGTACACTGGTGGCACACGCCTTCTTGATTGATCAGGGCACAACGGCCATCAAAGATCCCGATCATTTTCTGACGGGCTGTATGGAGGTGGTATTTCACCTGCGGAACAGAAGTTTGCAGGATTTCGGCGATTTCACCCAGCTTGAAGTCGTGGATCTCCTTGAGTAACAAACAAAGGTGTTGCTCCAAGGGCAACGACTTAGCAATGCACAGAAAACAAAAAGCAATATGTTCCCGGATCTCAAACTTCGCATGGTTGTTTGTTTCGGCCAGGTGCAAAGCTTCCCGGAAATGGTCCGGATTATTTAGTGCGGCTTCTTTACAAATGTCGGTTGCATTTTCCGGCCAGCGCTTTCTCTTTCGCAAATCATCCTTGGCCAGATTGGATGCGATTGAAAACACCCAGGTCTTTAACGAAGATTCGCCTTTGAATGACGAAAGGCTGCTGCTTGCCCTGATCCAGGTATCCTGAACCAAGTCTTCCGTTTTATGCGCATTGGCGGTCATCCGTAACAAATAGGTTTTTAGTTGTGGTTTGAACCGCTCAAATTGATGGGTAAATTCTTCGATGGTCATGGCTGTAATTTCGAAATCGATTCTTTGCGATTGATCAGCAGCAATCCGGCATTACTGTATGGATTTTCAGGTTCCAAGATTTCAGATATTAAATATACGTAATTCGCAAAATGGAGAGCAAATCCTATTTTAGAATGATCAATCTGGAGAATGGTGTGGTATCCGAAAAGTGCCCGTATGCCCAATATTCGTTTTTAATGCACAATATCGAAAAGGCCCCAATAGTGGAATCCCCCAATGGCCACCAGATACATCAGGATGTTAAAAACGAGTAAACTGCTGATCCACGATTTTTTCTGGTTCATCCTGAAATATTGAGCCGTCCACAGAAGCACTGGGAAAATGGATAACAGCAATAAAACCGGGAAATACGCAGATGCGCTGATTAACCTGGATTGGAAATGTTGATAAGGTGCGTCAAAATAATAGATATTAATGTTTGTGGCCAGAATAAACAGATAGAAGGTTAGCAGCATATTTATTCCTGCCTTAAATATTAGCAATTTATTTACTTCTTCCTTTTTCCGGTTAATAAAATAAATGATGATCCACACCAGGGAAATAAGCATTAAAAGGCCTCCGGTCATTGCCAATAAAACCCTTAATATTGGCCGGTTAAATGGTGTCTTGTAATTCACCAGGCGCTCAAATTCCGGATTGGCAGGAAAAAAATTGGCCACCCGAAGCCTATGGTCCCCTTTTGCCAATTCCTTTGTCAGATTAAACGATACGGCATGATCATAATTGTGGTAAAAGTAGAGATGGACCATCATTTTTTGGGTGTCCCAGATGGAGGTGAGCAGTGTGCCGTCGCCATTGCGTTTACGGCAAACATGCATCGTATCGGAAAGGGCAGTACAAAATGATAAGGCGGTATCCGGTTTGTATGCCGTTAAAAAATCAACACCATTTCGATAACGTTCCAGTCCACGCGCTTTTTCGATACTGGTAATGGATGGGCAAAAATTAGACAAAACATAGGTTGGATCACTACCCTCGATCAGGTTAAAGGGTTCCACCACCAAATAACTTCCGGTGCTATCAACATAAATAAAAACATCATCGATGAAATAACTGTAATCGTACATTTCAATGTAGTTCTTAACCTCACTGATGGTAGCACATTGATGTAAAATGTCGCTTAAATATGTTGCTTCATCTGTAATTATCTTTTTATTTATTTTCATTGGTTGTTTGGGGAAGTAAGAGGCTAAACGGGAGAAAGTCAGCCCTGCTTCATTCATTCCGGATTGGGGAGCAATTCGGTTTCCACTGA
>JAGQXC010000316.1 GCA_020436785.1 Saprospiraceae bacterium
CGGTAAGAAAAAACAAATGAAACTGTTTGAAAACTGGAGTCAGATCAAACCCCAAGAACATGAATAACCACCTTTATACCTGTCTGGTAATGTTCTTTGCGTGCATAATGATTTCCTGCCAGGGCCAACGCGCATCCGAAGGGAATGAGGACATTGCCATAGAAACTAAAGACAGCCTGTTGACCATTTCCTGGAAAGGCCATCCGGTCATGACCTACCACGTCGGTATTACCCACCCACCGGATGGTAAACCTGCCCATTACCGGCGGTCCGGATTCCTGCATCCGGTGTACACGCCGGATGGACACATCATCACCGACGATTTTCCGGAAGACCATGAGCACCAGCACGGTTGGTTTTATGCCTTGACGCGTACCCATTTCCGGGACAGTTTGATCGATTTCTGGAACCAGCAAAGTGATCTGGGAACAGTCGCTCACCGCTCACTGGATTCGGTCAGTCATGACGCGGTCAAAGCCGACATTTATGCGACCCTGGATCACATCGGCACCCGGTTTGGTCCCATCCTGGAAGAAAAATGGCATTTACAGGTGCTGCCGGGAATGGATTACCACACCTTCTATTGGGAGACCACCCTAACCAATACTACCGCCGACACCCTGTTTGTTGACGATTACATTTATGGGGGGCTGGGTATGCGGGGACCGGCCGCCTGGAATGAAGCCGATAGCTTACACTTTCAGGAGCGAGCTCAGGCTTTGACCAGTGATGGAAATACCCTGATCGACGGCAACCACACCCGGCCGGTCTGGGCCGCCATGTACGGAAAACTGGGTGATGACTATGCCGGATGGGCCATTATCGATCAACCGGGGAACATAAACTATCCGCAACCCGTACGCATCCATCCCGAAATGCCCTATTTCTGCAAGGCGCCCATGGTGGGGCATCCCTATGTGCTGGTTCCCGGCCAACCGATGACTTTACGGTACCTCCTGGTCACCTATGTCGGGGAGCCGGACCCGGAATTGCTCAACCGGCTGACAGACCGGCTGCCGGACGCTTTCTCACCGGGTTAAAACCGTTGATGTTTGAAGATACACCGTGGTGTGCAGGTACACCAGGTTAAAACCTGGTGCTAATAAAACATCATGCCATATTTAGAAACTCGCATTACCTGGGGTGCGTGGGAACGCGATGACGTCCCGGATGTTGGACATACCGGTCACAAACTGGACCAGCCGTTCGAAGCCCAATCCAAAACCGGCATGGGGACAGGATCCAAACCGGCGGATGTCCAGGTACCAGTACAACTCTTCCTCCGGAATGTGCATTTCGGCCATGCGGGCCGTAAGGACATCGAGCCGCTCCTCGCGCTGTGACCCGCCGACGATCTCGCCGATGCCCGGGAAAAGAATGTCCATGGCCCGGACGGTATTGTTGTCCTCGTTCAGTCGCATGTAGAAGGCCTTGATCTGCTTGGGATAGTCGGTGAGGATCACCGGTTTCTTGAAGTGTTTCTCGACCAGATATCGCTCGTGCTCTGATTGCAGGTCGGCGCCCCAGCCTTCGATGAGGTATTTGAATTTTTTCTTTTTGTTGGGATTGGAATTACGCAAAATATCGATGGCTTCCGTATAGGTCAGCCGTTCGAAATGGTTGTCAACCACGAACTGCAACTTTTCCAGCAGCCCCAACTCCGACCGCTCCTGTTGCGGTTTGGCTTTTTCCTCTTCTGCCAGGCGGTTGTCCAGGAATTCCAGGTCCTCCTTACAGTGATCCATGACATACCGGATCACCTCCTTAAGCATGTCTTCGGCCAGGTTCATGTTGTCGACCAGGTCCGCGAATGCCACCTCGGGTTCGATCATCCAGAATTCCGCCAGGTGCCGGCTGGTGTTGGAATTTTCCGCCCGGAAGGTAGGTCCGAACGTATATACCTCGCCAAACGCGAGCGCCCCGAGCTCCGCTTCCAGCTGGCCGGACACGGTGAGGTTGGTCTCGCGTTCGAAGAAGTCCTGTTTGTAATCAACCTTACCTTCCTCAGTGACCGGCGGGTTCTGGGGAGGCAGGGTGGTTACGCGAAACATCTCGCCCGCGCCCTCTGCATCCGAAGCGGTGATGATCGGCGTATGCATGTAGACAAAGCCCCGGTCGTTGAAAAACTTATGGATCGCGAAGGCCAGCGCATGCCGCACGCGGAAGACGGCGCCGAAGGTGCTGGTCTTGAAGCGCAGGTGGGCAATCTCACGCAGAAACTCCATGCTGTGCTTCTTGGGCTGCAGGGGAAAGGTTTCCGGGTCCGCTTCCCCGTAGATCTCGACAGTATCAGCCTTCATCTCAATGGTCTGACCCCGC
The DNA here is from genome assembly GCA_020436785.1 of Saprospiraceae bacterium. Taxonomy (GTDB): domain Bacteria; phylum Bacteroidota; class Bacteroidia; order Chitinophagales; family Saprospiraceae; genus JAGQXC01. The sequence continues at coordinate 2,320 of JAGQXC010000316.1, forward strand.
CCCTGGGAAGCGACAATGGTCCCCCGGGCGCCGATCGCCGCGCCGGTGGTGATGCGCCGCAACTGTTCATCGTCCATAGTCTCAAAGTCCACCACCACCTGCAGGTTCTGAATGGTCGACCCATCGTTGAGGGCAATGAACTGGTTGTTGCGAAAGGTACGTACCCATCCTTGCACCAGTACCTGCTGGCCGACCGGCTCCATGGCCAGTAACTGTTTGATCTTCGTGCGCTTTGCCATGCTTGCTTAAGCTTTTGAAGGGGCGAAATTAGGCGTTTTGCTGATATTTTTAGTTGTTGTGGATTCTATAGTACTCGGCAGCAGTACCAAACCCGGTGTAGCTGATTAGATATTCAAGGCACCACGGTTTATACCTTTGCAACCGCGAAAAGCGCCAAGCGTATGGCGTAAAGCGCTAAATGACCATGTCGAATAAATCAAATTAGCTTATATTTATCTAACCATCATCCACACCCATGGAAATGCTTACCAATCATTTTGGGAAACAATTTAAGACCACTTTCCGGACCACTGATGCGTTACCATCATTAAGTGACAATTCCGGCATATCTGTACGTATAGGTATGGAGCATTCAGTAGTGCCTGCCAGTGACGGTAGCGGGCTGCTGACATACCGTTGAAGTATCTGTTCTACGCCAACCAAGGGCTAGAAGGCATACTTCGTCGGGCCATGGTAGATCATAAGCACGAAGAGGGAGCGGATGGCGAAAGAATACCGATGCCCGTGCATCGGAGAGGAGGTTTTTGATTAGGGTCAAAGAATCTCCCGATCGAATGAAAAATTTAAAAAAGCGCAACGGCGCTACAGAATATAAGCGGATATAAGATAGTTCTGCGTAATTTAACTAAAGAGTATGGATGAAATTACATAATATGAAAATAGATCAAAAGAGTTAAAACAAATAAAAGTGCAACCTGATAAAAAGAAAGATACAAAGATGAAATTTCCACAGCAGAATTTGTCAAAGAAGAAATTTTCTTTAATTGAAATATTCTCCCTAAGTGGATCTATATTAGCCTTGATTGTTTCTGTATTTGCCAATATAATATCAATTGATTCGAACAAGCTCTCGATACAAGCAAACAACCTTGCCACAGAAGCTAATAAAATATATAAGGAAGAACTAGTATTATCCCATCGTCCATATTTATGGGCTGAGAATCTTGGATATATTATTGAAGAAAACAAGTCAGCGACAGAACTGGGCTCTGTTTTATTTACTGTTATAAATTCACCAGCCAAGATTGACTCATCTGTGTTAATCTACGAAGTTAGTAATCAAACGACTAACGAAACAAAAATAATAACTCAATTTGAACCTCAAAATGGTATACTATATCCATCAGCAAACTCTCAATACACTTCAATTATGGGAGCAGGAGAACGAAAAGAATTACTCAAATACATAGACAATGGTTATATTGCTAAACGGATTTGCATTTTACATTATAAAGAACTTTCTGGAATTAAAAATTATTACTTCAAAGCAAAATGGATATACAATAAACCAAATCACACATGGGACTTACTTGATTCTCCAGATGCAAATTAACCTACGCAGAACAACGTCTATAAGCAATGGCTAATAGGCACAGCATAAAAATTGATTAAAATAAACAAAGATGATAGAATAAAAGAATATGAATTCAAGAACCGCCACTGCTCATAGCCTTTGACGTTA
>JAGQXC010000317.1 GCA_020436785.1 Saprospiraceae bacterium
TCAGATCCAACATTCGGAAAATGTGCCTCATACGCACGATTACGAAGAATTGTTGATCGGTATCAAAGGTCGGCTGGAGCATTTCATTGATTTCGAATGCACCAAAATGGAGGCTCCGTTTGCAAGTTTTGTCACCAAAGGAAAAGTCCATCAAGTCATCCCCTACCTAAAGGATGGCGAATGTGAAATCTGGGCGCTCCGCTTCAAAAGTGAATTCATACCGGAAACGACCTTTCAATTGTATGCCTATTACCATAACAATGCCAACATTCCCCTGCCTCCTGACCGCTGTCTGATGCGAATGCAGACCATTTGCCGGTTAATCGATGAAGAGTCCCGGGAACAGGAACCTGATTATTCCATCATCCGACATCTGCTGAGTGCACTGTTTACCATGGTGGAAGCGGAACGGAAAAAACTGGATCCGGAACGAACCAATCTCGTGCAAACACAAAATTCAACCTTCAAAAATTTTCTCCTTCTCCTGGAAGAAAATTTCCGGCGTCCGGAAGGCGTTGAGTTTTATGCGGAAAAATTATTTATGAGCAGCCGCAACCTGAACATCATTTGTCAAAACATTCTCCAACAAAGTGTTTCGGAGATCATTGAGACCCGCAAATTAATTGAAGCGAAAAACTTGCTGTTGACCACCGATCGAACCATTGCTGAGATCGGATTTGACCTCGGGTACAACGACAAATCCTATTTTACCAGCGTCTTTAAACGCAAATCCGGGCAGACGCCCAGTGCCTTCCGCAAAGAAATGACGGAGCTGTTTTCCTGATTTCACTACACTTTTTCCGATTTCCCATACCCACGGTGCAGGCCACTACTGCACCTTTGTACGGACAATATTTCAATAAAAAAAGTACATTAAATCAACAACCATGAAAACCGAAAAAACGATTTGGAAACTGGATCCAACCCACAGTGAGATCACTTTTAAAGTAAAGCATCTGATGATATCCAATGTTAAAGGAGCATTCAAATCCTTTCAGGCAGAAGTGGAAGGCGATGATTTTGCCGAAGCAAAAGTCCAGGTGAATATTGATGCCGGTTCGGTTGACACCAATAATGAGGACCGGGATAATCATTTAAAAAGTGCTGATTTTTTTGACATTGAACATTATAAAAATATGCAATTTGAAGGCTCCACGTTGCAAAAGGTAGCTTCAGGTCAATACACCTTGACCGGGTACCTGACCATAAAGGATGTACGTAAACCGGTTCAGTTTGATGTAGAGTTCGGAGGCATCAATCAGGATCCCTGGGGCAATCGGAAAGCGGGATTTTCACTCGAAGGGAAAATCAACCGGAAAGATTGGGGCTTAAACTGGAATGCAGCGCTGGAAACCGGCGGGGTTTTGGTCAGTGATGATGTCCGGATCCAGGCGGAAGTCCAATTTGTCAAACAAGCTGCATAAATTTCGAATGGAACGAAATCAATTTCTCAAAACATTGTCCTTACTGACTTTATCTGGTGGCACCATGAAACTAAATGCATTAACCCGGCTGACCGCCGAATTGAAACGCACAGATCCCCTGCCAATTCTGTTTTTGGGTCATGGCAGTCCCATGAATGCCATCGAGGACAATGAGTTCACCCGCGGTTTTCGTGCGATGGGTGAGCAGATCGGCAAGCCGAAGGCCATCCTCTGCATCTCTGCCCATTGGGAGACCCGGGGCACCTTCATCACCGGGATGACCCACCCGCCCACCATCCACGATTTTGGAGGTTTCCCGCAAGCGCTCTACGACGTCCAGTATCCGGCGCCCGGAAGTCCGGAACTGGCCCAGGTCACCAAAGAACTCGTCGAAGAGACCAAGGTGGAAATCACCGATGAGTGGGGTCTGGATCACGGAGCGTGGAGTGTCATTCTCCATATGTATCCGGAGGCAGATGTGCCGGTCATCGAAATGAGTATGGATTATACCAAAGGGCCGCACTTCCATTACGACCTGGGTAAGGCGCTGAATGCCTTGCGTGAGCGGGGTGTTTTGATCATCGGTAGTGGCAATCTGGTGCACAATTTACGGATGGTGGCCTGGGATCGGTTGGATGCACCCGGCTTTGCCTATGATTGGGCGGATGAAGCACGCAGCAAGATCAACCAATGGATTCTCAGTGATAATCACGGGGCCCTGATCGATTATCAAAAACAGGGACGGGCACTGCAATTGGCTGTGCCAACACCCGATCATTATCTTCCTCTTTTGTATATGCTTGGATTGAAAAACAACCGGGATGAAGTCCAACTCTTTAACGACAAGCCAATCGGAGGATCCCTGACCATGACTTCGGTGATGATCAGTCCTTCCTGATGTCATCGATGCAAAAACGTGAAGGGCCCCAAATGAACCAACCATCCGCACCAATTAACCCGGTTAAACCAGTCTGTGAACTAGTGCACAGAAATCAAGGTTTTAGTACGCTACCTTGCCTCCAAAATTACTTCCGGCAGGTGCCGGTAAGTCATTGCTAAAATCCAAATCATGAAGTATTATTACAATACCCAGCTAAAAGGCAAATCGTTCGAGGAAGCCATCGAACTGGTAAAGGATGAATTAAAAAAAGAAGGTTTTGGCGTATTGACTGAGATTGATGTCCAATCGACATTAAAAAATAAGATCGGCGTCGATTTCAAGAAATACAAGATCCTGGGAGCCTGCAACCCGCATTTTGCGCATCAGGCACTCACCCATGAAGATAAGATCGGTGTATTCCTGCCCTGTAACGTGGTGGTAGAAGAACAGGTTGGGGGAGCAATCGAAGTTTCTGCCGTTGATCCCATCGCTTCGATGATCAGTGTGGAAAACGAATCTTTAGGCGCTTTGGCTGGCGAGGTGAAAGCCAAATTGCAACGGGTGATAGACGGCTTGGCCTAAGCCGACTGGTAAGCCCGCCAAGAAACGGCCTCCGCTCAATTTGTCGTACCTTTTCAAAAATGCGGTAGGGGATGGGTATCTCCCAGAAGATGGCGATTAAACGCATCAATCCCATTGCAAACAATAAATTGGTATGAAAAAACTGAGTCTGGTTGAGGTCATTGCCATGGCCGTAGGTACGATGATTGGTGCCAGCATATTTTCAATTTTTGGCTTGGGGGCCCAGGTCGCTGGTCGCAATTTACCGGAAGCTTTTTTGCTTTCCGGCATTTACGCCTTTGTGGTGGCTTATTCGTACGGTATCCTCGGCAATCAAATCATCTCCAATGCCGGGCCCATTGGATTTATCTTAAAGGGTCTTGGTGACGGACTTGTCAGCGGCACCTTAAGCATCCTGTTGTGGATGAGTTATGTGGTATCAATTGCCCTACTGGTCAAAGGCTTTGCCGGTTATTTTGTACCGCTGGTCCACCTGCCGACAACCTTTTTATCCAACGCGATCGTGGAAAGTATCCTCTTGTTTCTTTTTGTGGGCCTTCATTTTTTGGGGAATAAGGCGGTTGGCAAGGCAGAACTATACATTGTCGGCATTAAACTGACCATTCTGATGGTTTTTATCGTCGGTGGAGTGTGGACCCTGCAATGGCAAAATATCAAACCTGATCTGGATGGTTCACACCTGGGCCAACTGGTCAATGCCTCGGTCATTTTCTTTCTTTCCTACATGGGTTTCGGGATCATCACGAATGCTTCCGAAAACATAAAAAATCCAAAACAAAATGTCCGGCGGGCAATCTATGCCAGTATTACTGTAGTGATCCTGATCTATGTATTGATCGCGGTCGTCACCCTGGGCAATTTGCCTTTATCAACGATCATCTCCGCGAAGGAAAATGCGTTAGCCATTGCGGCCAAACCGTTTTTGGGACCGGCTGGATTTTTCCTGATCTCCATCGGAGCATTGTTCTCCATCTCATCCGCGCTGAATGCCAGCATTTTTGGCGGTGCAAACATTGCCTATTCTCTGGCGAAGGATGGTGAATTACCACCTTTCTTTGAACGGAAAGTTTGGTTTAAATCCACCGAAGGACTGTATATCACTGCAGGTCTCGGATTGACCTTTGCCCTGATCTTCAATTTGGGCGCCATTGCCACGATCACCAGCAGCGTACTGACCGTGGTCTATCTTTTTGTCGTCGTAGCCCATCTCCGTATGTGCGACCAGTACGGTGGAAACCGTACGGTATTAAGGTTTAATTTCTTGCTACTGGTTGCCGTATTTGTCGCGTTGATGCTCTACCAATGGCAGTCACACCGGGGTGCCTTTTATGGATCAATCGTGACTTTCGCGGGGGCATTCAGTCTTGAATTGTTTTTGCGAAAGGTTATGAAACGTAACTTCACGGAACATCACAAGGACAATTTTAAGACCCGGCATGAACAGGTGGTCCATGAGCAGTCCTCAGGTACCGAAGACAGGCATTGATCCGGGGCCATTCGATTAACCGATCCATCTCCAAAAATTGCTTACCTTACTAAGGTCATTAACGGATTATAACCCCTGCGAGATCCATGGAAGCCATTTACCTCGCCTTTGCAAATCATCAGAATGAACGACTGGATAACCTGACGCGTGAGGACCGCGAGATCAATGAAATCCTGTCTTCCCGAATCCAAAAACAGCAATTAACGGTTCTGCGGGATTCCTATTCATCGATTGAATCCATGACCGGGTACCTCTCCAAGTTTCGCAACGATCTGCGGTTATTTCATTACGGAGGCCATGCCGGAAGTGACGTTTTGATCCTCGATCAGGAAAAGGCCCGGTCGGAAGGATTATCCCAGTTGCTCGGTAGTTGTAAATCCTTGCGTCTGGTATTTCTTAACGGCTGTTCGACTAAAAGCCAGGTTCAAGGGTTGCTGGAACTCGGCATTCCGGTAGTCATTGCCACCCGCTGTGCCATCGAGGACACCTCCGCCACGCAGTTTGCGATTGAATTTTACCGGGCCATGGATGACCGGCAGTCCATCCGGGAAGCCTTTAATACCTCTAAAGCCAAGTTGCTCACCAGCCTGGAGAAGCACATTGATTTTTACGAGACCTTGCCGGAATGGGGTGAAGTGTCCGAAGAGGACATCCCGTGGGGATTGTATACCAACGGGGAATCCCGGGAAGCTCTGGACTGGAAATTCCCGCAAACCAGCCAGAATGAGATCGTCATCAAGTCGGGAAGCGACCGGCCAAATGTCACGGCCCATACCGTGAATGATGTCCTGGTCCAGGTACTTGTTCAGGAGCTCTCCAAATACAGTAAGAAACTGCAAATGCTCAAAATGATGGCCGAGGATGAAGAAACCCGGGAAGATGTGGATATCCGGGAATTTCGCGGTGCTATCGTGGACGCGTTACCCGCTCCGGTTGCCGAACAAATCCGAAAGCTGTTTGCTGCGACACCGGAAACTCAAAATACCGGGATCGATACCATCAGCATGGCGCGGCTGCAGCAATTGATCATCACCTATGATTCCATTACCTTGCTGATCACTTATACTCTGCTTTCCCAACTTTGGGATCTTAAATTCCAGAAGCCGGAACTTGAGATTCCTGAATCAACCATTACGGAATTAACTACTTTTTTTTCCCAGGACGATAAGTCTGTGAAATCATACGACCATGCCCGTCTGATTGAAGAGTTATTGCTCTTTTTTGATCAACTCAAGATCGAATATTTTATTGATGAGTTAAAAACTTTAAAAGTTGCTTTCGCACAAAAAGGGGCATTCTTTGAATCGCATCAATACCTGACTGCAATGAAAAAGCGCGTGTTGCTAAATGATCCCCCGATCGGACCGGACGAAATTGAGAATGTCTGTCTGGAAACAGAAAGTCATTTGGCCAATATATTTCAACATGGTGGGTTTTTTGCAAAATATAAAATGACCACTATTAAGAACATTGATCTGATCAAACGGCGCAACCGGAAGCCAAAATACAAGCATTATCTGGTTAATCTGGATAACGTCACCCAGGGGTTTATCGATGCCAACGATGAATTTGAAATATTTACCGATTCACGTTCGGTTATATTTTTAAAATCAAAAAAAGACATCCAGGAATATTTAAATCTTACACCATTTTTGATTGACGAAAATGCTTATACCGGCGATGCCAAAACCAAGTTGTATTATTATAATTTTTTCAAAAAAGAAAGCAATACCCTCTCCTACACTTTTTCCAACAACTGGAGTGAACACCTGGAGGTTTCCGAAACGAGTTATCCGGAAATTTTAGAAGAATTCCAGGAACTTAAAGAACAAATCATCGGAACAACGACGTAGCCCATGGAAACTATCCGGAGTCCTTTCAAGTTTCTGGATCCTTATACGCTGAAGGACCGTAAAATCTTTTTCGGAAGATCGCAAGAGATCGAGACATTGTACAAAATGGCATTCCAGACAGACATTATGCTGATCTACGGGCGATCCGGTACCGGCAAGACCAGTTTGGTGCAGTGCGGATTGGGCAACCGTTTTAATGAATCCGACTGGTTTGACATTTTCGTTCGGAAAGGCAAAGACATCAATGCCTCCCTGCACCAGGCATTGGCCAATGTAGCAAAGACACCTTTAAAAAAAGATGTTTCGGTCGTACAAATGGTCAAGTCGGTTTACCTGGATTATTTTCGCCCGGTCTATCTGTTATTTGACCAATTCGAAGAATTATTCATTCTGGGCACCAATGAAGAACAGGACCGGTTCATCGAGGACATAGACCGCCTGATTAAGGCCGACCTGAATTGCAAGATCATCCTGATCATGCGGGAGGAATACCTGGCGAGGCTCGATAAATTTGAAAAAAAAATACCATCTCTTTTCAGTAAGCGTTACCGGGTCGAACCGATGACGCATGCCAATGTGGGGGAAGTAATCACCGGTTCCTGTCATGAATTTGGTATTGCATTGGAAGAACCGGACATCGTCGTCAGTAAAATCATTGAAAACGTTAAAGATGAGCAGGGAGAAATTCCTCTGGCCTACCTGCAAGTGTACCTGGATCAGCTTTACAAAGTGGTCAAACGAAAAGGAGCTGAGCAGGTAACTTTTACACCAGCCCTGGTTGACGAAGTAGGAGGCATCAGCGGTGTGCTGGGAACATTCCTGAACGAACAGGAAAAAGAACTACAGGAAGAATTAAAGCAAAAAGACCCTGATTTACCCCGCAAAGCTGTCCGTACCTTGCTCAACCAGTTTGTTTCGGTGGAAGGCACGAAACAGCCAATGAATCTCCAGGAGATCAAAGTGGCTCATTTATCCGATGATCAAGTCAGGTTTTGTCTGCAATTCCTTGAAAATAACCGGATCCTTCGGTCCAAAGAAGAGAATTATGAGTTGGCACACGATACGCTGGCCAAACACATTGCCGGACAACGTGATGCCAAGGAAGTCGCTCTTTTGGAAGTGGTCAAGGTCATCCAGGACCGGTTAGCGATCAATGAGAAGTGGCAGGAAACCTACACCGAGAGCAAATACAATCTGAGTACTTTAAGAAAGAAGCTGATTCAATTTGACAAGAAACAGAATTTTTTGAGCCGGCAAGAGATTCAGATTATCGAGTTTCAGCGCCAGGATTTGGAAGAATCCAATCGCCTGTCTTCCGCAGAATGGGCATTTATTGATGAAAGCAAACACTATCATAAAAAGCGTCGGAACAGGTGGATTGGGGGTTTAGCCGTATTCATTACCCTGCTTTCTGTGGTATCGGCCATGTCGATCATATTTGGGATAAGAGCATTAAAAAATGAGAAACTAGCGAATTACAACCTGGCGCGGCTGTACGAAGAGCGGGCTTCGGCAGCGCTCGCTGATGGCAACCGCATGGACGCCTGGCTATACACGCTGGAAGCTCTGCATTTAAATTCAGACTATGAACTACCCAAATCCATGAATCGTTTGATGGAGTCCAATCTTCAACCAAGGTCCTTTTACCAGGAATCCAGTCTAAAGCTCACTCAATCCATCAATCGGATCCAAACGACCAAAACCATCAACCAGGTGGTCCTGTCCAATTCCAAACAAATTTTCCTGAGGAATCCGATCCGGGATAGCCTGGTGAATGAACTGTCTTTCTATGTCGAAGATGAATTATTATTGTTCGGCTTTCCAACTACACCGTTCGATTCATTATCGGAAATCCGTGTTATTACGTCCGATCCATCCGGCTCACAGGCTTTGATTGTATTCCGGGATACAAATGCACTGAAGGATGATCCGGCACTCCTGGATGAAAGAGTCTACCGTTGGCAATTCAATGATGCCAGCAAGAGAACACCTTTCATCGTACAATACGCGAGAACAGATCCTGACACCCATGCAACCGCTCAGCCAATCAAAGCCACGGCGGTCGAGATTTCTCCCACGGGGAAATATTTTGCCGTTGGCCGCTCCGATGAATCCGTTGCGATTTATCCCATGGAGGTGTTTGAAGATTCAACACCAGGATTTCCCCAGGCCGTAATTGCCCCCGGGAACCGAATCCTGGACATTAAATTCAGTCCGGACGAAGAAACATTGGCAATCAGTGATGATGCCGGTAACATTTCATTTTATACCCTGGATGGAACACCTGCCAAGCAGGTGATCCAAGCGGAAGAACCCGTCCAGGAGGTCCAATTTGTGCCGGCGCTGAATCAGTTAGCCGGTGTCTCGTTCAATCGGGGAATTTCGTTTTGGCCTCTGTCTTTTTCCAGTGAACCTCTGTTTATACCGGATTCGATCATTACGACCGATATGTTCCTGGTCACA
>JAGQXC010000318.1 GCA_020436785.1 Saprospiraceae bacterium
ATGGTAGGGTTCATCGTTGCGTGGTTGGTAGTCGCTGACTTGCAGGAATACGGTGGCATCCTCGCAATAGCCATCCCGGCAGATTTGGTAGTTAAAGGACTGAACTCCTTCAAAATTAGCTGGATAGGTGTACTCGGCCAGTCCATTATCATCCAAAAGGAGGAAGGATTGTGGCTCATAGCCGAGAATGTAGGTCTTAAGGTTTTTGTCACCCGAGTCACCAATCGTCAGGGTGGGATCGTTATTGTAAAAATTATTGATCAGGTTAAACCGGACCGGATCCCTTGTATTTTTGATGAAGTGTACAACGCCATTACGGGCGATGAGTTTTTCCTTTGGTTTTTCGTAAACAGAGATTACGAAAAGCTTGGTCATTAAGTCCGAAAACTGAAGCACTACCGTATCTTTTCCCACAAATCCATCGTCCGGCGTGTATTCCACTGCAAATGGGGTGATGAACGTCGCCGTACCATGGCTGGGTGCCCCCGTGAGGCTGAAGTTATCCAATGGAGTGAACAGGTAGACCGGAGCGCCTTCAATGCTAAACTCCTGCAAGGTGTCCTGCGCCACCAGCTGATCATAGCTCGCCACATAGATGTGGACATCTCCGGATGCGCAATGGCCCTGGTCGTCGCAGGCCAGGTACTTGATGAATGCTTTACCCGCGTGATCCGGGTCCGGCATGTAATAGATGGATGATCCTCCATCCATGACGCGGGCTTTTCCAAAGTTGGTCAGCAGGATCTTCTCAATATGTAACGGAGAAGCAGCGTTATCATTGGAAAGAGGAAAGATATACTTCGGGTAATTCTGGCCGATGCGGATCAGATCCGAGTGTGTCTCAATCTGCGCGGATAGGGACCAGCCCAGACAGACCAATACGGCCAATAGAAGCATGCGGGGGTAAACTATGCTCATTGATTGTTCATTAAGTGCTAAGTCAAAGATACGAACTATCTTTGGAACGAAGTGTTAAATCAGTTTATTTTGCATATATATCTCAGATATTAACAATTTGTTGGAGCTTGAACGATAGTAAGATATATCAGAGTCTGTCTTGCCTTGATGTCTACCAGGGGAACCGGTTTATCAAGTTCCTTCAATCGCCTTATTTCAACCGGAAAGACTTGATTACGGAATTGGTGATTTATTTGCTGGATTGTAAACGATCGGAGGTAGAGCCCGATAAGCTCCGGTTCTGGAACCAATTCATCGATAAGCCATATGATGATCTCACGTTTCGTCGGTTGTGTAGCGAGACCATCGATCAGTTGGAACAATTTGTGGTTGTTGAGACCTTAAAGAGTAATCCGGAACTGTATACCCATCTTTTATTGTCCGGATTACATTCAACCGAAATTCAACCACTGTTAAAAAGTGCCATTCGAAAGGTAAATAATAGGACTGTTCAGAAGCTGAATTCTGCTAACCTGATTTTCGATTTCTTAATTGAAAAAGATTTGCGGGATCTCGATCAGGCAGATCTGAAACGCTATGAGAGATCTACCCTGGATATACTTTCCGATAAGCTGGATACCTATTACATCATTGAAAAATTGAGAATTTATTCCTTAGTCCATTGGCAGAAATCATTTATCAAAGAAGATTATAACATAAAGTTGATTAACCAGATTCTTGATTTTCTAAAAACCAATCCCTACCCGGACAATTATATAATTAATATCTATTATCAAAATCTTTTGATGCTTTCAAACCCTGAAGAAGAAAGCCATTTTTCCGAGTATAAAAGGCTGTTGTTTGCGCATGCTTCAGAATTTGAATCGTTTGAATCCTTCCGGCTCATTTATAATGCGATTAACTTCAGCATCCGTAAATTGAACCAGGGTCAACGGAATTACAGCAGGGAAATCTGGGAGTTGTACAAATTTGCTATTGAAAAAAATATCCTTACCGATGCAAAAAATTTCGACCATTGGGACTATCGGAACATCGTTACTTCTGCCCTCCAGGAACGGGAATTTGCTTGGACGTATCAATTTATCCACGAATACAAGGAGTTCATTGAAGAAGAATATCGAGAGAATGCTTTCAATTTTAATTTAGCGCTCCTCAGTTTTTACGAAAAAGAATTTGAGAAAGCAATCCATCTCCTGAATTCCGTAGAATATACCGACCTCACTTATAATCTAAATGCCAAAGCACTCCTTCTTGCATCCTATTACGAGTTGGATGAGATCGAAGCACTCTATTCAGCCATCGACAGTTTTTACATTTACCTGAAACGTCAGGCTTCCATTTCTGATGTGAAAAGAGATCATTATCTCCGTTTACCCAGATATATTAAGCGCATGCTCAATGCATCCTCCAAAGAAAAACTAACCAGGCTAAAGGAATCGATTCAGTCTGAACAGGTTGTATCAAAACCCTGGCTGCTGGAAAAAGTCAATGACCTCCTGGGTGAAAATGTCCACGCATGAACTTTAAAGTAATTTTCCTGGTTTTGTGCCTTTTTTCGATGGCATGTAAAAACGCTACCGTTTCAAATCCAGCAAAAAGAAAATATCACGCCCAACTAACCGACGCCTACCGGGTCGCCTTTCTGATTATGGACGGAACCTACAATACCGAATTCACAGCTCCCTACGACATCTTTCAACATACCCGGTTCCGCGATGGCATCAAGCCTATGGACGTTTTCACGGTGGCCAAATCCCATGATGCCATCACCACATTTGAAGGCGTCAAGGTCCTCCCGGATTACAGCTATATGCTGGATAGTCTGCCACCCATCGATGTTCTTGTTGTCCCCAGTGCGGAACATCATTTGGATTCAGACCGTGCCGACAGTACATTGATCAGGTGGGTGCGTCAGGTAAGTCAAACTGCCCGGTATGTGACTTCTCATTGCGATGGGGCTTTTATTCTGGCCCAGGCCGGTGTGTTGAACGGGCATGTTTGCACCACTTTCCCGGATGATATCGGACGACTTCGTTCCGAATATCCGGCACTGGATGTACGGGATGATGTCCTTTTTGTTCATGATGGCCCCCTGATCACTTCAGCGGGTGGCGCCCGCTCCTTCGATGCTGCCCTTTATTTGTGTGAGCGTTTGTATGGTGTAAGCGTTGCCAGGCGCATCGCCGAGGGACTGGTGATTGATTGGAACCTGCAAACTGTTCCTCATCTGATCGTTCAATAATGAGTCCTGATCACAGCATACCCGGGACTTCTCCGGATGCCCGGAAAAATGTCCGGAAGGAGAAAAACCAAATTGCACTGAATATCAGGAAAACAATTGCAGAAACTTCAATCCAAACCGGCGACGGAAGCATCCAGATCAGGATGGCTGTAAACAGATACCTAACCCATTCAAGCAGCCAAACCCAGGTCCGGCGCTCAAAAATTGCCCCCACATTGGCGATACTCAGCAATATCCAGGTGGTAAGGATCAATTGCATCGGTCGTTCAAAATGAGAAAGGTTAAAAAGAAACCAGGAAGTAAAGCCCAGGATGATGAGGTACTGAGTAAACACATAATAGTTTACGGTAGCTGGAACCTCGGTGTCAAACTTCTGGGCAGAAGTCGCATTAATTGGTTTAGGCGC
>JAGQXC010000319.1 GCA_020436785.1 Saprospiraceae bacterium
GTTCTATTGCTGGATATCCACATGCCTCACCTCAACGGATTGAACCTGGCCCGGTTGATTCCCGCGCCTACCAAAATCATATTCACCACCGCTCACTCCGAATATGCCGTGGAAAGTTATCATCTCAACGCCATCGATTACTTATTGAAACCCATCACCCTGGAACGATTTATTCAAGCCATTCAAAAGGTCAGGCCGGCCATCCAGCGACCGGATGAGGAGGTCATGCTTATTAAAAGCGGCATAAGGGTATACCGGGTTAACCCCGATGACATTGCCTTCCTGGAAAAAGACGGAAACTATATGCTCTATCACACCATACAGGAACGAATCATGGCACGACAGTCGATCGCCGAAGCGCTAGCGGTCCTGCCGTCTTACTTCCGGCAAATTCATAAATCCTTCATCGTAAACATTCGGAAAATCAATTACTTCTCCAAGGAAGAAGTGAAGGTACAGGACCGGGTCCTGCCGGTCAGCCCAACCCACCGGTCTGACCTGGAACGTGACCTGCAATCCTGATTCAGGGCAGCACAATCCGATCGGGATGCGTGTAAACATTAAACCGGCCCTGTCCGGTAAATCCGACCAGGGTCATCCCGTATTGTTCTGCCAATTCCACCGCCTGGGTGGTCGGAGCACCCACCGCCACAAGCACCGGGCAACGAAAAACGATGGCCTTTTGAACCAGCTCAAAAGCCAAACGACCGCTCACCACCATGATGCCATCGATGCCATTCCTCTTGCCGCTCCGGATGCAAGAACCAATCAGTTTATCGACGGCATTATGGCGGCCTACATCTTCCCGTAGGCACCACACATTTCCCTGGCGGTCACACAACGCCGCCGCGTGAACGCCGCCGGTAACCTTAAATAAATTTTGCAGACCTCGTATTCTATCAGGCAGATTTTCAATGACTTGAGCAGATACCGGCTGAATTTCCGGATAGGGCAAAGCCAATGGATTGAGCAATTGATCCATCGTGGTTCTACCGCAAACGCCACAGGCTGTCGTTGCGGTGTAACTGCGCTCAGGCAGTCCGGAAGGCCAGGGTACTTCGGGTGCAAGTGCTACCTGGAATTCTGCGGTAGATTGGACAAAACGCATGCCGGCGATGTCCGATACCTGGTTAATAACCTGCTCGGAATACATCAATCCGGTCACCAGATCTTCATCGTGCCCTGGTGTTCGCATCAAAAAACCAAGGTCCGCTTGCAGTCTGCCCTGGCGCAGGTAAATGTGAATGGGTTCTTCAATCGCAATGGCGTCCTCCAATGAGGTCATCTGTCCTCCCTGAAAATGAAAGATCAACCGGTTCTTCAATGGTTGACCTTGCTCATTTCCGTCCGGTGATTCGTTCGATTTGCTCATCGAATGAAGATACCACAACTTACATTTACCGGCAAATGCTTACCCCGGTCGATGAATTGTCAGCCGGATTCTGCCTGACTGCCTGAGAATTTTTCTATTTTGAATGATTCTGTAAAGTCAATTTTTGCCGTGAATCTTTCTGAATCATTGCCTCCCTGGCTCCAACCGGGCACCTTTTTGTTCAATGGATTGATCTTCGTCGGCATCATTGCGTTGATTGCGCTGGTGGAATGGGCTTTCCGGCGGATTTTTCTGCCAAAAATTGATGATACCACCCAGCGCTACCGGGTACGAAAGACAATCTCCTTTTTTGGTTATGCGCTGGTCATTCTGCTGGCTATACTGATTTTCGCCAAGCAACAATCCTATTTAACGCTTTCTATCGGCTTCATCAGCGCCGGCATTGCCTTTGCATTGCAGGAGGTCATCCTCAGTTTTGCCGGCTGGATCTCCATTTTCTCGACACGTGCGTTTAAACCCGGTGACCGGATATCCATGCAAAATGTGAAGGGAGATGTGATTGACGTAGGGATCCTGAAAACGACCTTGATGGAAATCGGAGAATGGGTCAGCAGTGACAACTACACCGGCCGGATCGTCCAGATCAGTAATTCTTCCGTATTCAAAGTGCCCGTTTTCAATTATTCAACGGACTTTCCTTTTGTCTGGGATGAGATCTCCTTACCGGTACGGTTTGGTAGCGACATCGAGGAGATGCAATCAATATTGAGCCGGGTTATCCATGATCAACTGATGGAATACAGCCAGTTTGCCGCCAAAGAATGGAAAGGGCTGGTGCATCGGTACCTCATCGAGGACGCCAAGGTCGATCCCATCGTCTTTACCGAACTCACCGATAACTGGATTCAGTTTACCTTACGGTATGTCGTAGATTACAAACGGCGGAAGGGAACAAAAACCAACTTATTCCTTGCCATTCACAGACATGTCCATGCGACCAATGGAAGGGTACAACTCGGTTCGACAACCTACGAAATCGTTGGAATGCCCGACCTTTCGATCAGCAATAAGTCTTCAGAAAACAAATCATAACCCAGGACCTCTTTTATGAAAGTGATGCGGCCGGCGATAGTATACATCCTATTGACAATCAACTGCTCTGTCTTTGCCTACGGACAAGATACTTTAACGAAAATGGACCTTTTCGGAATACCGGATCATCCCCGTCTCCTTCTGCTGGGCCATGAAGAGCAAGCCCTGCGGGAAAATATCGGGACCTATCCGGTGTGGAATGATGTCCATCAGACCATCCTGGATGAATGCAACGACATCCTGGACCAACCGCCTGTGGAACGGATCCAGATCGGACGTCGTCTACTTGATAAATCCAGGACCTGTCTCCAACGGACATTTTTTCTTAGTTATGCCTTTCGTATGACCGGAAACAAAGTGTACGCAGAAAGAGCTCGTCAAGAACTGTTGCAGGTATGCGGATTCACCGACTGGAATCCTTCCCACTTTCTGGATGTAGCGGAGATGACGATGGCTGTTGCTTTAGGCTACGATTGGCTTTACGATTTTCTTCCGGAATCGGACCGGATAATAATCCGTACCGCTGTGGTCGACAAAGGCCTCCGTCCCTCGTTCGATCCACAATACAACTGGTTTTTGACCTCCAACCACAATTGGAACCAGGTATGCAATGCCGGAATGACGTTTGGCGCGCTGGCCATTGCCGAAGAGGATCCCGATCTGGCCCTGCGCATCATCAATCGCGCCATAGCATCCATCCGGCTCCCGATGGAGGCTTATGGTCCTGACGGCGCTTATCCGGAAGGGTATGCCTACTGGGATTATGGCACCAGCTTTAACGTATTATTTATCAATGCATTGGTGAAAGCGTTCAAAAGTGATTTTGCTTTGACGGAGATTCCCGGCTTTCTTGAGACGGCAGGATTCATGGAAAACATGACGGGAACCACCGGACTGTGTTTTAACTGGGGAGACTCTCATCTATCAGCCGGACTTAATCCGGCCATGTTTTGGCTCGCCGCTCACCAAAATGATCCTTCTTTGTTATGGGTTGAGCGAAAATTCCTGGAAGAGGGGCTGTATCGAAAGATGAATAAAGACCGGATCTTTCCCGCGCTGATCCTATGGGGGAGCCAATTAGACCTGGCATCCATAACGCCTCCTAAATCAACCTGCTGGACCGGCCAGGGACAAAATCCAGTTTGTCTGATGCGCACTTCCTGGAGCGACCCGGACGGCATTTACCTGGGCTTTAAGGCGGGATCCCCCATCGTAAATCATGCCCACATGGATATTGGATCTTTTGTGATGGAAGCCATGGGTATTCGTTGGGCTTCTGATCTGGGCATGCAAAATTATGAATCACTTGAATCAAAGGGCATTGAATTATGGGGACGAACCCAGGATGCCCAACGCTGGACCATTAAGCGGTTGAATAATTTTGTGCACAACACCTGGACCTTTGACGATCAGATTCAACGTGTCGATGGCTATGCCCGGATTGACCAATTCTCCACCGGACCGGCTTTCATGTTTGCCGTTTCCGACCTTAGTCCGGTCTACGCAGGACAGGTGGCGTCGTTGCAGCGTGGCGTAGCTATTAAAGACCAGTCCTATGTGATCGTGCGGGACGAAGTGCAAGCGAATGATCACCCCGTCCGGATGCGATGGTCCATGCTGACCACTTGTCAGGTTACCATTACGCCGCAAGGCGTCCAGTTGAATAAGGATGGCCAATGGTTATTGCTGAAAGCTACCGGAACGCACCCGGTTCACTGGCAGACCTGGAGTACCGAACCTACCAACGACTACGATGCACCCAATCCGGGCACGGTCATTGTCGGATTTGAAATACAAGCCAAGCCCGGTGAACAGGCAGATTTTGAAGTGCTGTTGGTTCCGCAAGGCCAGCCTGCCTCGTTTCTGGGCAAACGATTAAGCAGCTGGCGGTAAATCCGCGTGACTTATTGGGCAAATTCATGTCCTTTAGGTAAGGGTATTTGATTTCTAACTGCAAAACCAGGACCTTTATGCAAAACTCGTTTATGCAATTTCGACTTCTCATGGTATTTGGCCTGTTGGCCTGGAGCATTCCTTCCTGGGGGCATGTTCATCTGAAATATCCGGTAGGTGGAGAATCCTTTCAACCCGGGGAAGCGGTATTGATTCGGTGGGAAATAGAAATTCCTCACGACCAGAAAGACTGGGATCTTTATTTTTCAACGGACGGAGGCAGCAATTGGCAAACCATAATTGAAGATTTACCGGTCGTCGATACCAGCTATATGTGGATTGTACCCGGAACCGCCACCACCCACGCTAAAATTCTGATCATCCAGGACAATACCTTGGGAGACTATGATGATAACAGTGGAGAGTTCACCATCGCTGGCGCCACTTCTTCCCGTCATGACCTGCTCACCGAACATTGGCAGATTTATCCCAATCCGGCGGTGGGACAAGACGTGCATATTATTCCTGCGGAATTGTTACACCCCGATCTGCAAGCCATTTATTTAACTGATATCCAGGGACGGAAAGTCTGGCAAGGAAATCCCCGGCAGGAATCCTGGATCCTGCCACGGCCCGTTCAGGCAGGCGGCTTATATTTTCTGGTCGCGCGGTATCCACGGGAGCTACGCCAACAGAAAATTACCATTATACCGGATCATTAACGATCACCCTTCACCATATAGGTTGCTTTTTGCGTCCCCACTCCGGTAATCTTCAGGCTGTGCCAGGATGTGGGAAGTACACTGTTTAGCTGAATAATGCCCTCATCCGTGATCTCCAGGCCACCAAACCCCATCAGGACACTTTGCAGTACGCCTCCGGCACCGGTTGCAAAGTAGGGGTTGGTACCTCCTTTGGTCTCCGCAATGACCCGGAAAGGAGGATTCAAATTGGGAAGGTAGGCATCCCGGAACCAATGGAATGCCTGATCCCGGTCTCCCAGACGGGCATAAAGCGTGGCAAAGACGGCCTGGGTCATGGCGGGAGTACCGGCATCGGGCACTCTTTTCTGATAATAGTCCAGATCCCGGCGAATGGAAACGGGGTCAGTGACCTCATGCAATGGATAAGCCAAAAGGTTCACATCGGCCTGTTTGATTCCCTCACCCTGGTAGGATGCATGCTCGCGGGTCACTCCATCATCCATCTTCAGGATGGGAATGTTTTCCGCTACCTCTTGCCACTCCGGATTGGCGGGCAGCCCCAGAATGCCGGCGGCTTTGACGGCATAGTTTAGGTTGGCCCGGGCAATGGCATTGGTAAATGCATTGTTATCTACATTTTCTGCCCACTCATCGGCGGCTACCACATTGCGGATGTCGTAATGTCCGGGACCACTGCGCTCCACACGACTTACCCAGAAATCGGCTGTGCCTGACAGGAGAGGCCATCCTTTTTCATGCAACCACTGCTTATCTTGTGTGACGCAATAATACAACCACGCCGCATGAGCGACACATCCCGTTATATGGTGCTCGAAGGGCCCGCTGAGTGCCCAAACCGGCGTCTCTTCCACCCCGGTAGCCGCACTTTCCCAGGGAAACATAGCTCCCTTGAAACCATTGGCAAAAGCATTGCGACGTGCAGCCGCCAGTCGTTCAAAACGGTATTCCACCATGGATTTCGCCAACTCGGGGTGCATCACTAACAATGCCGGGTACATCCATAATTCGGCATCCCAGAAGACATGTCCATTGTAGCCCAAACCACTCAAGCCCATCGGAGAAGGCGACAAGGCTGTTCCTTCCCGGGTGAAGGAATAGAGGTGATAGAGCATGCTGTGCACATCCTGCTGACTTTGCGGATCTCCCTCAATTTGGATATCACTGGTCCATAATTCATCCCACGCTTCGCGATGCAATTTGAGCAATCTTTCCCGGCCCTGCAGCTTGGCATAGATCGTCAACCGTTCTGCTTCATTGAGTGGGTCGTCATGATGGGCGGAGGTGATGGACGTTCCAATGATCGAAAACCGGTACGATTGACCCGCTTGCAAGGCCTTGCTGAATTTCATCAGATGGCGGTTGTTGTCCCACATTTCATGGATTACCCGCGGTTCTTGACCATGCAGCTCTTCGAAAAGAAAAGTATTTGAGGCGCACATTAACAACTTACCGGTTGGGCTTTTAGCGGTGGATGTAAGCAGGCTGATCAGTACATGTGGCCGGTCAATTTCATTGTAATAATTCTCCACATCGCGCAACGCATCCGGCGCTTCCATCACACTTGCTCCGCTTACCACGATGTCGCGTTTAGGTTGGATTTGTACATCCATCAATACGGTGAAGGGCAACTGCCGCAAAGCATAATACGTGTAGGTTACATCAGCCTTATCGCCGACACTGAAGGTAGTGGTGAATGCACCCTGACGCATGTCCAACTTCTGGGTGAAATGCTGAACATGGTCGGCATCCACCGGTTGGCCTTCAAGGTCCAAAGACATATTGAGCAGGTTAAAACTGCGAAGAAAATTGCTGACCCGGCCCCTGCCATACAGATCATAGGCGCCGGCCAATACGACTTCTTTAACCTTAAAAGGCGCCGGAGAGGAGACAATCCCAATCATGCCATTAGCCACGGTGATGCCATAATAGTTAGCTGGATCGGGATGGTCGGCCCGGATGATCCAGGGATCCTGAGCATAAATGGACAAGGAAAGGCAGGAAATCAGAAAAAACATATTCCAGGAGCGCAACATCATCATTTAGTTTTCTGAAAGATATCAAACACCGGCCAAAAGGAAGGCTTTCGGGATTCCCAAAGAAAAGTTTGCAACCTCCAGGTGGAAATAATTACCTTTAGATCATGCGCAAAATGTACTTCATCGTTGGAATTTTTGCCTGTCTGATCACCTTGATCGGGTACGGTTGTGAAACGCAAACAGGATCCGGTTCAAAGATAGCCCGCATCGATTTCAATTATCATGTCCGTCCTATCCTTTCCGATAAGTGTTTCAAATGCCATGGGCCCGATGCCAACAAACGGGAAGCGGGACTGCGTCTCGATGTCGCTGAATCCGCCTATATGGAATTGCCTGAAGATTCCGGTAAATATGCGATCGTTCCGGGCAACCTGGAAGCGTCCCAACTGTACCTGCGTATCCACACCAACGACAGCAGCATGATGATGCCACCTCCGGAGGAGAATCTGGCGCTGACCGAGGATGAAAAAGATGTCCTGACCAGGTGGATTGAACAAGGCGCCGAGTACAAACCCCACTGGGCCTTCATCCCACCCGAAACGCCTTCCATCCCCGAACCCGGCCACAGTACGTGGCCCGTCAATGCCATTGATGATTTTGTCCTCGCCAGGATGGACCAGCAGGGCTTACAACCCAGCGAAAAAGCCGACAAGGAGCGGCTGTTGAAAAGGGTTTATTACGATCTCATAGGTTTGCCTCCGGATATAGCGGCTCAGGATGCCTTCCTGACAGATGCTTCGCCGGATGCTTATGAAAAAGTGGTGGATGAATTATTGGCCAATCCTCATTTCGGCGAAAAAATGGCCTTGCACTGGTTGGATGTGGCCCGTTATGCCGATTCCCATGGCTATCAGGATGATGGCCCCCGTACCATGTGGCCCTGGCGCGATTGGGTGATCCATGCCTTCAATGCCAATTATCCCTACAATCAATTCGTGACCTGGCAGCTGGCGGGTGATCTCCTACCCCACCCCAACAAAGAAATGCTCCTGGCGACCGGATTCAACCGGAATCATAAAATAACCCAGGAAGGCGGGGTGATTGACGAAGAATACCGCGTGGAATACGTCACCGACCGAACCAATACCTTTGGCAAGGCCTTTCTGGCGCTCACCTATGAGTGCGCCCATTGCCACGACCACAAATACGATCCGATTCCGATGAAAAATTATTACGGCACCTTTGCATTCTTCAACCAGGTGCCGGAAAAAGGTTTGTACGGAGACATTTCTGCCAATTCGCTGGCTGACCCTCCTTACATGACTATAACTCCCGAAGATTGTGACTCGTTACTCACTTTCATCGACGATCTGGACAGTACCAAGGTGCGGGTGATGATCATGAAAGACTCTTCGATCCTGCGTCCCACGTACATCCTGCAACGAGGAGTGTACAATGCCCACGGCGAACAGGTTGATGTCTCGACGCCTAAGGCGATTCTTCCCTTTGACACCTTAAAATATCCGAAAAACCGGCTTGGACTGGCCGAATGGCTGTTTGATGAACAGAATCCGCTGACAGCCCGGGTCTTTGTCAATCGAATCTGGCAATTGTACTTTGGCCGCGGCCTGGTAAAAACCAGCGGGGACTTCGGCATGCAGGGCGAACTGCCTTCCCATCCGGAACTGCTCGACTGGCTGGCAGTGGACTTTCGCACCCATGGCTGGGACATCAAAAGACTGGTGCGACAGATCATGCTTTCTGCAACCTACCAGCAGTCGGCCCAGGTCAGTAAACAGGCCATTGCCGTGGATCCGGAAAACATCTATCTCTCCCATGCGCCCAGGATTCGCTATGCGGCGGAATTGGTCCGGGATATGGTCTTTGCATCTTCCGGACTGTTGAATGATAAGATCGGCGGTCCCAGTGTCAAAACCTATCAGCCGGATGGGATTTGGGAAGCGGCCACTTCCGGCCGCGGTCCGTTAGCGACCTATGTACAGGATCACGGTGAATTGCTGTACCGGCGTGGTATGTATCAATTCATCAAACGGACCGTCCCCCCTCCCGTGATGTTGATGTTTGATGCCTCCAACCGTGATCAATGTGAAGTGCAACGGATCAAAACCAATACGCCGCTGCAGGCATTAGCCATGCTTAATGACCCACATGTCATCGAAGCTTCCCGCGTAATG
This sequence comes from Saprospiraceae bacterium, assembly GCA_020436785.1. Taxonomy (GTDB): domain Bacteria; phylum Bacteroidota; class Bacteroidia; order Chitinophagales; family Saprospiraceae; genus JAGQXC01. The sequence continues at coordinate 9,215 of JAGQXC010000319.1, forward strand.
GCGGAACAATACATCCTGGGAGGACAATCTACCGCAAGCTGTATTGAGGATGCTTTTCGAAAAATCGTATGTCGTCATATAAGACCGGAAGAGTTGGAATTGCTCCGGAGTGTCTATGATGAACAAGTCATTAATTATCAGGAAGACCCGGAAAGAGCCAGGAATTTTCTTAACAACGGAGAGTATCCCCATTTGGAAAATGTACCGGCTCCTGCCGCCGCAGCCATGATGCAAACCATTCAGACCATCTACAACATGGAGGAATCCATCACCAAAACCTAACAGCATGTCCAATCCATTTTTCGAACAACGATTGCAGGTAAACCGGAGACATTTCCTTGGCCAGATGGGAGCCGGTCTGGGCAGCATAGCTTTAGGTTCGATCCTGCAGCCAAAGTTGTTAAAGGATGCTTCTTCTCCGACCGGGGCGCTGGGCCTGCCGGACTTGCCACACTTTGCGCCGAAAGCCAAACGTGTCATTTATTTATTTCAAAATGGAGCACCCTCTCAGCTGGAAACATTTGACTACAAACCACTACTAAACAAAATGATCGGTGAAGACCTGCCGGAATCCATTCGTCAGGGTCAACGGCTTACAGGAATGACCGCCAATCAGAATCGCTTTCCATTGGTCGGATCTTATTTCAAATTCCAGCAATATGGACAGTCCGGAGCCTGGGTCAGTGAATTATTTCCCCATATGGCTCAGGTGGTCGATGACCTTTGCATCATCAAAACCATGCACACCGAAGCCATCAATCATGATCCGGCCCTCACGTTTATGCAAACCGGTGCCCAACAAGGCAACCGCCCGAGCATGGGTGCCTGGCTGAGTTATGGCCTGGGCAGTGAAAATTCGGATCTGCCGGCATTTTGTGTGCTGTTGTCTCGCGGCAAAGGCAATGGTCAAGGTGTCTACTCCAAGTTGTGGACCAACGGCTTTCTCGACAGCATCCATCAGGGAGTGCAGTTCAGCAGTGGTGAGGATCCGATTCTATATCTGAAGGATCCGGGTGGGATGACCAGAGATAACCGGCGGGCTATGCTGGACAAATTAAACTCGCTCAACCACATGGCTTTCGATGAATTTGGTGACCCGGAGATCCAAGCCAAAATACAGCAATATGAATTGGCTTACCGCATGCAAACGGCGGTACCGGAAGTGACCGATGTAAAGTCCGAGCCGGATTACATCCTGCAGATGTACGGTCCGGACGCGCTGGTGCCCGGCACGTATGCAGCCAATTGCCTGCTGGCCCGGAAATTATCCGAAGCAGGCGTACGATTCATCCAACTCTACCACCAGGGTTGGGATCAACATGGCAACCTGCCCAACGAAATGCCGCTGCAAGCCAAGGACGTGGACCAGCCAACAGCTGCCCTGATCCGTGACCTGAAACAACGCGGTCTGCTCGACGAGACCCTGGTCATCTGGGGCGGTGAATTTGGACGTACCAATTATTGTCAGGGGACCCTGCAGGCCAATAATTACGGCCGCGATCACCACCCAAGATGTTACTCGCTGTGGGTGGCCGGCGGGGGTGTGAAATCCGGTATGGTCTACGGAGAAACCGATGATTTTGGCTACAACATCATTGAAAATCCGGTAGACATTCACGATTTCCATGCCACCTTGCTTCACCTGATGGGCATCGATCATGAACGATTGACTTTCAAACATCTGGGGCGCCGCTACCGGTTAACCGATGTGTCCGGGAAAGTCGTGCATGATTTGCTTGCCTGATTTAATCAGGTCGATCTTCTGGGATGGCCTCCTTCATCATTAATGACCGGATGAGCAGTAATCCGACATTGTGATTCGTATTTTTAAGGAAGAAGATTGAATTACATATATGGTCCGAATACTCCCGGTGCCCCATGATGCAAACAGCTCCTTTTTGCCGGGAACGGCAGATGGCCCTGAGCCAATTTTAGCTCAAGAATCATTGGGAAGTGCCAATGTCTATTCATCGACCCTCCGGCCCATCCGGGTGGATGAGGATTATCGTGTTCTCCCGCCGGTGGAGGTGCGTCATCTGGCCGGAAAAGAAGCCTTTGAGGTGATAAAGCACCGGGTGATTTCAGAGTTAGCCGCGGGATCCGGTCCGTTGTTGGCTCTTGGTGGCGATCATTCCATTACTTATCCGATTCTCGCTGCCTACGCGCAACACGGACTCCGTGTTCACGTATTGCAGTTGGATGCCCATGGAGATCTGTATCACGATCTTGATGGCAATCCTTACTCTCATGGCAGTCCCTTTGCCCGTTTGCTGGAGAACAACCTGATTGCTTCTCTGACCCAGGTAGGAATCCGCTCGCTCACTCCTCATCAGCGTGAACAGGCGTCAAGATACCAGGTCCGGATTATTGAAATGAAACAACTGGATCAGGCCTGGATCCGGGATCTGAGACACCCTCTTTATCTTTCACTGGATCTGGACTTGCTGGATCCGGCATTCGCCCCGGGGATATCCCACTATGAACCCGGCGGTATGACCAGCCGTCAGTTGCTGGACATTCTGGAAGCCCTGCCGACACTGGCAGGCGCTGACCTCGTGGAATACAATCCTTCCCGTGATATTCAGGGGATGACTGCCATGGTGGCTTACCGGGCTATGAAGGAAATAATCTGTAAACTTGTAGAACAAAACGGTTGAGAATGCCCCAGGTACCAAAGGTCTACATATCACATGCATGGGGAGGGCAAAGCGAAGAAATCGTCAATCATTTGATTCCCGCCCTTCGCGATGCCGGTATTCAGGTCACCCTGGATCACCAGGACCTGGGATACCGAGAAAGTATTAATCATTTCATGCAGGAATTGGGATCCGCCGATGTCGTCATTGCGGTGATCAGCAATAAATACCTCCATTCGGAATATTGCATGTTTGAACTCATGCAAATTTATAAGGCAGGACATTTTCGTGCACGGCTCTTCCCCATTGTACTGGATGAAGTCAACATTGCCAAATCCACCGAGCGCCTGGAACTGGTTAAATACTGGGAGCAGCAGCTCAAACAGTTGGACAGTAAAATCCGCGAGCTCGATTCATTGATTCATATCGAAGGCATTACCGATGACCTGAATCTTTATGCAGAGATTCGGCACCACATGGCTCATCTAACCAGCATACTCAAGGACATCAATGCATTGGATACCCACACCCACCAATCCGGCAACTACCGTAATTTGATCGATTCCATCCGGCAACGTTTGACCAAATTACATACGCCGGCACCAAAACGGGGCCCGTCGTTGGTTACGCCAAAGGCCGTGCCCTCCGGAGAGCCATCAAAATCAACAAACCATTCGTGGATCCCCTGGATCGCCGGATCCGTCGTCTTGTTGATGGTTATCCTGATAAGCTGGATCATCTGGCGCCCCGA
>JAGQXC010000320.1 GCA_020436785.1 Saprospiraceae bacterium
AAAACCGGATTTCCCTTTTTCCCAGAACAGGTGAAAGGGCACTTTTTTCAATTGGGAACGGTAAAAGCCATTTTATTTAATCGGTTATTGCGATGATCTTGGGTAAACCGGTTAAGTGATGAACTGCGTCCGGATCTTTTTTTTGTCGTCAACTCCTAAGTCTGGTCGGCCGCGGAAAGGAAACTGGTGCCCGTGATATGAATCCGATTCATCTTCTTCGCTAACATCATTGTAGCGGAATCCCCAGGATATTGTCTTTTAGATCCAGCTCAATGAAGTGAAGCAGGGGATCCAGTACAATTTTTGTTGCCCGGGGATCACGTGGGATGATCAATTTATTTTCTCCAAGCGATGCCTTGTAGGATTCCAGACGGAGCTCTTTATCCTTTTGATCATATTGGCCAATGGTCAGGTAGACATTGGAAGTTAATTCTTTATTGGTAGATTGGTCCGATTTATCAATGCGAAAGGAAATCTTCATTTTATCATCTTTTAATCCAAGGACGTTGATGATTCTGATGTCGTAAAAGGTGACGGATTCCATCAGGTCCTTGATGATGTAATGGTAATCTACGGGTATTGAATTTTTTAAATGATTAATCAAATCAATAGAAGTAGGATACCGGCCGTTTTGAGATTGATACCGGTCTAAAAAGATCTTTAACTGATGATTAAAATTATCTTCTCCTACATAATATTGTAATGCATTGAATGCAAGGGCTCCTTTACCATAGATGAGATAATCCTGATCCGGTTGGGCGAGATAAAGTGGATTTTCCTGTCCTGTTTCTTTGGTACGGCCTTGCAGATAGCGTCTTTCCTGCAGGGAGAGGAAGTGTTGAGCTTTCTCCTGACCAAAATGGTGTTCGTAAATCCGTAATGAAATGTATTCGGTGATGCTTTCTGTCAGCATCTTTGCGCCCAGACAGTTGGCGGGCATTAGTTGATTTCCCCACCATTGATGAGTCAGTTCATGAGCCTCTACATAAAAGGGCCAGTTCACCGCAGGTCCCGTCGTATCATTTTTAAGAATAAAACGCACTTCGGAGGTAGGGATCACATTGCCTGTCAGCGTGGCTTGCGTTCCTTCGGTGAGGGGAAATTCGATGGTTTTTATGGTTTGGAAAGGAAATGGTCTAAAGTATTTCGTATTGTAATCAAGGGCTGCAGACAGTCCATCGGACATGTCTTTTAAATTATAGGGATGATTTTTGTTATGGTAGATTTCCAGGTCAATACCCCGGTACCTTGTCTGGTATTTGGTGAAGACACCGGAATTTAAGGACAGCGCAAATTTTATTTTTTCCTTCGTTTTATAATGAAAATAGTTTCTGCCATTTTTTACCCATTGATTTAACAGGGTGCCCGGCGCAATGGCAGTCTGGGAAGAATCGGTGCTGATCAGGGTCTCTATCGCAACCAAACCGGCATCCGGTGCGTAAAGATTTTCTTCCCTGACCAGGCTATCATCGGGTAAATAGAATTCCTTGGCAAAGAAATAGCCGAACCGCGGTAAGATATCCGTTTGCAGAAAGGTGCCATTGTTCAGAACCGATGAATTCGAATAAAAAATGGTATTTGGCTTATTCCTGATGTCAAAATGCAGGTGGATGCTGTCACCGGGCGCAAGAGGTGACTCCAGGATGTGAACAGTAAATTGTAAACCTTGGTCATACTGAATGATTTTCGATGGCGCATCGATGGAATACCGGGTGATTTCATCAAATCCGGTTTTAATTAGGAGCGTATCAATTCGAATGTCGGATTTGTTTTCCAGGAGATAGTCTCCGCTGGCAACCATTGCATTCTTTTCGGGGAAAAGATCAATTCTTAAATTAACGGAGGTTATATCGGGTTGGTTCGCTTTGCGGTATTTTCCAAACGTCGACCGGAATTCTTCCAGCACCTGCTTGTCATTTCCTACCGAATTATTAGACCTGTTTTCATCCCGGAATATCCCGAATGCCAAAGAAACAAACAGAAGGAACAACAACAGCAGTCCGCCCAGGACGCGGCCTGTCAACCGATTTCGGGCTATTTTAAGGGATTCTTGCCAGGATAGGACGTAGCCCCGCCTCCAAAAGAGATACGTCATAAACACCAATATTCCCGAAAATGTCAACCAGTACGCATTTACCAGGTAATTTGCCATTAAGCCATGCCCAAAACCATTAAGATCACTATACGTTAAGGACGGAGGCGAGTTAAATCTTACTAGTTGGCTTTTTATTCCCAGTTGTGGCAACACATCTTTGCCCATCCAAGTCAGGAGCAAAAGAAAAATACTCAGATACATATTCGGAAGAATGGAATGGATAAACACAGAGAGGGCCGCCCAAACAATCAGGACAGGAAACGTAATAATAAATAAATGAAACAGATAGAGCCAAATCTCAAAATGGTAAAAACCATTGTATAGCTGGATAACGATACCACAGAGCATCATGATGATTAATAGTAATGCCTGTGATTGCAATAAAGCCAGGAATTTAGCACCAAACAAAGTCCAGTTGCCAATGGCCGTCGTATCAATTAATTCATTCATTTTAGCCATACGGGAGCGGTGCACAAGCATTCCTGCATAAATTATGGTGAGCAGAATGATGATGGTAGAGAAAAAGAACATCGGTGTTGAAAGCATAATACGGGTTAAGGGAAGGAAGGTCACTTCCCCGCGGTTGGTTACCCGGGACATGGCAAAAATAAGTGCCATAATTCCAAAAATCAGCATGAGGTAGAAGAGCCAGTTTTTGATGATGTATTTAAATTCCTTGACGGCGAGTATCAGCATGGTCCTAAAGCGAGGCATCCCCATAGGCGCTTGACCGGACATTTTGGGATCGGACGTAAGGACGGAAGGCAATACCTCAGGAGGGCGTTCACTTGTCGATTTCTTTTTCCGGTACCCTGAGAAAATATCGAGAGGTTCCTGTTCCAGTTTAAATATTCTGAAAAAATATCCAAATAATGAAATGCTGATAAAAGCCCACAAAGCCCGGTTTCCCAGGACCAGTCCCATAACCGGGATTGATCGTGTGTTCTGATCAGAGGGTGTCCATAGCCGGGTCTCATAAATGAATGCATTTTGACCAAAGGGGTCGAACAGGGCGAAACACGAAGGATTATTCGCAAACAGATTGTTTGTGATTATCTGCACTAGAATCAACAGTATAATGATCATGAATCCTGCATAAATAGTGCGAAAGGTACCTACCGCAATAAAAACCATCAATCCATACATAAACAGGTTGGGAAGGATGAATACACCATACGCCAGGGCGTATCCAGTCAGATTGAAAGGTCCTATCCTGGGGTGGTCCCGGCCCAGCATCAACTCTCCCAGCAGGAAGGCCAGACCAATAGACAAAGACAAAACCATAACAACCATCAGCGCACTTACGAATTTTCCCAACAGGTATCGTGATTTCCTGATCGGATAAGAATAAAGGATGGGATAGACGTCATATTTATAATCTTGATGGATTACCAACCCGATGATGGCCGGCAAAAGGAATAATAAAAGCTTATTAAAATAGTGGTAAATGGATATCAGTTCATAGGGAGCGTTGAGCAGACTATGATCTGATTCATCGGGAGGGCCGTCAAAATACCCACCTGTTCCGAGGATGGAGATAAGGGCAATGGTGAAGAAAACCGCTAAATAGATGTACGTCGCTGGTTGTCTGAGCAGTCGCCGCAATTCGAAAGCAAACACAGGATTAAGCATGGCTGGCGACGTTTTCCCTCAAAGCATTAAAATACACATCTTCAAGACTTAGATGATCCGGAATTTCAAAAAATGGGCCCGGCTTGTTTGCAGAAAATATCCTGACGTTCAACGAATGATCCGTATTGTAACTGCTGGATAGATAGGAATATTCCGCCTGATAGTGATGAAGCTCATTTGCCTGGATACGCCGGGTCCAAATTTTTCCAACTAAATCATTGATCGCCTGGGCAGGTGTTGACTTCATCAGGATTTTACCCCGGTTCATGATGGCCATGTCGGTGCACAATTCATTGACATCTTCAACAAGGTGGGTTGAAAACAGCACGACATTTTCCGTTCCCAATCCTCGTAATACCGATAGGAACCGTTTCCTTTCAGCGGGGTCCAGTCCGGCGGTAGGTTCGTCCACAATGATTAATTGAGGGTCGTTGAGGAGCAGTTGAGCAATACCGAATCGTTGGCGCATCCCTCCCGAATAGGAGCTGACGTGATTTTTCCTCACCTCATAAAGATTGGTGAGATGAAGCACTTCACTGACTTTTATTTTTCGTTGTCGGCGGGATGTGATGCCTTTTAATAGAGCGAAATAATCAAGCAGATTTTCAGCGGACTCCCTGGGATAAACTCCAAACGACTGGGGCAGATAGCCCAATGTTCTACGCAGCTTGATAGGATCTTTGTCAATATCGATGCCGTTAAAATTCATGCTTCCGCCGTCCGCCGTTTGCAGGGTGGCCAGGGTTCGCATCAAGGTAGACTTGCCGGCGCCATTGGGACCAAGGAGTCCAAACATACCACTTCTGATCTCCAGTTGAATTTGATCCAGAGCGATAACGCCATTGGAATAGGTCTTTGAAAGATTTTGAATGGACAACATCATAATGTATCGACTTGAAATTTATTCCCAGGTGATCGGTGCGCAGGTTTGTCAGGATCAATATTCATGGTTTTTCATGACACACCTGAGGTCTGGAAGGGCCGGGATGTCCCATTGGAAGCAAAAGGACGGATTACTGAAAGCAAAGGGTAGGGCCGGGACATCAAAAGGCACCGTAGGACTTACGACTCGATGTATTGCGAAGGTGACATCCCGGTTTCTTTATTAAATGCACGGTAAAAACTACTCTTCGATTTAAATCCACATTGACGAGCCAATCCCAGGATAGAGAGCTGCTCCAATTTTCCCTCAGCCAAGCCTTTTTTAAAGGCGGCTGTCCGGTAAGAATTGATGTAATCGTAAAAATTTGTGTGCATATTTTGATTGAGGAGCGTCGATAGTTTTTTGTCGGTCGTATGCACCGCTAGGGCCAGATCGGAAAGTGAAAGATCAATATTCAGATAGGGTTGGATTTGGTTCATCACTTCCTGCAACCTGTCCTGAAGCTTGCCGGCTTCCTTCTCATTTAATGGTTGCAAATCGGTGGACTTTTGTACTGAAAGTTCGGAGAGCCGGTTGCCCAAAAGTTCGATCTGATGCTTCCTGATAAACCAGTCTTTTGAAAACCGGTATGCAAAAGAGAAAATTAATGCCATCCAAAGGACATTGGGGCGCCCCAGGATGAAGCTGTCCTTGCTGCTGATTTCTTCCCAAAATCCTGGTCCTTTCCCGGCCAGCATCAAAAAACCCGAACGCAACAATTCCGGCACGACAAAGATGAGCAGTAAAGCCAGCAGGTAGATCTTCCACTTGGTTTTATTAAGAAAACGGGGTATGGCCCACAAGGAATGAGCGTAAAATACAAACGGGAACACCAGGACAGACAGGGGCGGGGGAGTGGCCGGGCGCAGCGATGGATCAAACCAATCGGCCATCCAGTCCACATTTACTGCACTGAAGATAAATAGCCAAAACAAAGTGTGAATGGCCACTTCGAGCTTTAATGCCGAAGAGTTTTTTGTATTTACCGCAAAATCCATCCTGGTAAATGCTTGCCCCATGGTTGAAAACAAATGGATGTAAGGAAATGCTGCATTTTACCGTCGAATTTAATCAACAATGGCATTAAGGAAAAATCGTTTCGACAATTGTCGGCTCGGATGGGTTTGTTACAGTGCTCTATTTTCCGGAAAACTGGGTCATATCCATCACAAAATGTACTATAAAGAACCACCAGATATCCTGCGAGGCACTCACTGCACTCAGCACCAATACCCCAATTCCGGTATCGAGCAGCAGAGAAGCTGTTTCCTCCCAGGATGAGCCCTGTGCAATTAATGCAGGCAGATGCCCGGCGGCAAACAGCACGGCAACCAGGACCAATGCCCACTGGCGGCCTACCCAGACGGACAGCCGCACGAAGAGCAGGGCAATGGTCAGGTCTTCCATAAAAACCTGGACGAGGTCCGGCACATGCTTTACTTGCATTATTTCAGCCACCAATGGACCGGGTCCCGGATCTTCACGGCTGATCATTGCATACGTAAGCAGGGAAATCAATGCCAGTAGAACTCCGGCTGTCAGCCGATATGGGATGTGATCGGCTGGTAACCAGACGGTTGCGGGAGATTGACGCCGGAGGAGGAGGAGCAAGACCACCGGAGAAAAGATTAGAAATTGATTGAGCGCTTCCAACAACGGGTGCCGGGATCCCGGTAGCAACAGATCGTGCAGGTACAACTGACCAACGCCTAATACGGCCAATCCGGCCAGGACGGCAAAGCTAAATTCCAGGGCGGGTCTCTTGAAGGTTACTTCCCGGGTAAGACCCCACAGTTGTGGTAGCCACCTTCTGCTGACAAACCAGATGCCGGTAGCTACTGCATAGGCTGGTATCAACGCCATATAATGGTTGTCCATACGAAATGCAATTATTAGACTAATGACTTACTGATGCTAGCCGGCCTGCTCGTAGGCCTGGTGCAGCCAGTCCATGACCTCCGCGTCGATGTCCTCGATCCGGGCAAGGTTGATCCTGTGCGAACACATGGCATTGGCGCTGGTTATGGCAGTCAATTTTCCCTGGGCTTCAACACCTTTCAGGTTCAATCCGATCTCAAAGCGGGTCTTGGTTGCCGGTTGCAGGAGGGCAAATTGTTTCTTGCGGCGCAAGCTGACATATGCTCGTTTCGGCGCAACCTCGACATCTTTGCCAAATTGAAGAATGCCCTGCATCAGTTTTTCATAATAGGGCCGGAGATGCTCTTTTCCCTGGTATTGTTCCTCGATCAGTTCGTCCTTATTTTCGACCGATCCGGCATCCGCTTCCCGCGCTCTCATGGAAACCAGGTTGGCAAAGCCATGCGTAAATCCATGTTGTTCTTTCAAATAATTAAGGATTTCGCCATGCTTCTCAAGTTTTTCTTTACGGACAATGTCTATCCATTCCTCCAGTGACTTCCCACTGTTTTTAAGGAGGTTGTCGATCATGGTTTGTGTTGCTTTATCCATTGCTGTTTTTGTGTAGGTTTTCGTTTTATCCCAAGTCATCCGCCATCATTTTTAGAAATTCTAGTCCCATTTAACCAGATCACGATTTGCTAAAATAGGATTCGATCGATTTGAGTAATCTTTCAATTTCGGGAAGTTCCATGGTTTTCCCGCGGGCATTTGCCATAAATGCAATGGAAATCCCATTTCTCATGTCGGTATAGACGCTTGCCCAGCCGCCTTCACTTATTCCATGGGTAATTGCAATAGAATCAGGGTTAGGTTCAAGCACCAGATTGGTCATGTCTGAATTTACCAAAATACCTTGCAGCATGGCTTGATCAAAATGCACCAAAGATTCCACGGTGGCGATCAAACCTCCGCCGCCCCATTTACAACTGGGATTGGCGTCTGAAAGAATCCATGAATTGGTCGCAGGATTGAGATTGTAATATTGGATTCCAGGAGTGGTCTGGCCGGCAAAACCGACCTTCATACTGGCAGGGTTAAAGACCAGTTCATTCATGGCTTGCAGGTAGGTCTCACCAGAGACCTCGGCAATGACCTTGGACAGAACAACATATCCCCAGGTTGAATAGAGGTATTCTTTTCCTGGTTGATGGACCAGCGGATCATTTTTAAATAATTCCAGGGCCTGATCGATGGTCTGGCAATTACCGGGATTGGCTGCTTCCTGATCATCCCGGTAATGACGAATGCCTGAGTGGTGAGTTCCCAATTGATAGACTGTAATTTCATCCCACGCAGAAGGGATGTCACTGATCAGATCTTTCAATTTGGACTGAAAATCCAGTTTTCCAGCTTCCACCAACTTGATGGCTGCGGTTGATGTCCAGTTTTTAGCGACACTGTAAGATCTTAATTCATCATCAGCAGACATGGGTATTTTCTTTTCAATATTAGCGAAGCCGAATCCTTCCTTCCACAACAATTGATTGTCTTTGGCGACTGCAATGACGTATCCGGGATATTGATCCTGTACTTGATCCTGCAATAATTCCCGACATGCATTAATGGCTTTGTCATATGCATTATCGGTGTAGAGTCCGGGATTTTTAGGTATGCCACAAGCAGTTAAAAAAAGAACACCAATAAATAATGGAATTCGAAAGCACTTCATTTTTTCAGGTTTATAGGTTAGACAAGTTTTCCATTGAATTTTATAAACGAAATGATCCGATTCAGGCAGGCCGAGCTTCCAGATACCCTTTTAATCCCCGCAGTACCTCCGGCCATGCTTCCTGCACTGAATGGTAATACCATTCCCAAACCTCACCCTCCAGATAACCCTCCTGACACAGGTATAGGATGCTTCCTCCATCGGTGCCGGTGGCCTTTACCCTCAGCGTCATAGGCCCTAAAAAGGGCTTTTCTGCATTGATATATAAGAGGTTGCCGATCACTAGTTCTGCCTCCGGGTGGTAGCTGTGGATGATGCCGGTGGTAATGTATCCGATGCCCTGGGCGGTAACCTGCCAGGCAAGGGTGTACAAACCGCCGGTGCGCAGTTCAATGAATGATTTTTCGACAGACCACCAATCCCGGAGCAGCGAAGGATCCGTAAAGGCCCGAATGACCCCGGCAGGGTCCGTTTTGATGAGAATATGAACGTCAACTTTCCGCATATCGCAGTCAATTATCTGAAGACAGGTATTTCTTTAACTGAAGGAGTGACTGCTCATTTCCCCGAATAAAGAATTGGAGCAGATCCAACCATTTTTTTTCATTTTTATACCCGATTCCGTAGTTGGTCAGTTTGCTCCGATTGTTGTCAAGCGACTCAAAGGTGACGATGCTGTATAAATTGGCGGCATCACTTTGCATAAATTCAGGGAAATTTTCTGTGAGCTCAGCTTGCATGGTGATCTGGCGATGAGGTACATAATTCAAAATGTGGGTGACAATGGTGCCTTTATCGCCGATGTGAGCCGTGGAATCGTAATGGGATTTAATGGTCCCATTGATGCGAAAATCCATTTCCACCACCGGCGTCACCCAGCCTTTCCAACCACTTTCGGTAGTGTAAGCATTCCATACCTGTGTGACGGTTGCCGGCAGAGTGATGGTTTGCACCAGCATGAGTTCCCCGGAGGGTAAGGTGTCGATGCGACTCGAGGGTAAGTATTCAAACGTGTCTTTATACCATGTATAGGAGCGCCCTGGCTGCCATTGGCCGGCGCTGTCCTGGTGGAATGAAGTGGTGATTTTATGGTTCCCGGACCTTACGGTCACGTGTTTTTCCTGGTAGGGTGGGAAATCAGGTCCGGCAAAGGTTTGGATGACGTTGGTCTCACCAGGTGCGGTGGGAATCACGGTACCAGATCCGGAGATCCCTTTAGGCCCAGTCTGTAATAAAATGGCCTCATTCGAGGATGCATCCCAATACTGGAGATAATTCCAGAAGGGAGACGACTTTTCTTCCCGGACCATGCCGTACAAGCTGCCCCGGATGCTGGAGTGATCGGTATTCCAATTCCAGTCCATGACATATCGGTCGAAGGGCTCATGGTCGGATTGGTAACGGGCATTATCAGTGACCCAGGTTCCTACCTGATTGGCAATATCCTGTAAATACCAGGTAGGTACATCCGTCTTGATTTTGGTCATTTCCAGGGTGAATCCCTGACCGTCGGAACCACTCACCCGTACCGATAATTTATGGTCTGACCGGAAGGTGTATACGATCTTTTTTGGGAAATCGTGCTCCTCATTCTCGAAGGAGAAGGTCGTTCCGTCGGCGTATTCCAGGACAAAAGGAATGGTTTTACCATCGTTCTGATTAGGAACCGTCGCGGCGTAAAAGATGCGACCGTTTTGCTCGTAAATGTCCAGCGTCTCAAGACTCCTCTTCTGCTCTCCGTTAATTGAATACGAAGAACCGCGCAGGTGCGTTGCGGTGACCATTTCCCAGCCTTCGAAATTGTTTTTGCCATCGACTTGCCAGGTGCCTTGCAGGAATAGAGGGAATGAACTCTGGGCGACCAGCCAATGGCCCCATAGCAGGAGGAAAAGTGGTGTTAATTTCTTTAAAATCATTCTGATCAGGTTAGTTGGAACGGTCGTAATACGTATCGTCCCGGACGATGCGGCCATCGTCGATCGTGAAGATGGTGCAAATGGGCAATTCCCAGCGATTGGGCCCATTGGTAGTCTGTTCGGTGCCCATGGAGATGAACTGCACAACTACTTTATCTCCGATGGCCAGAAGCCCGGTGATGCTGTCCCGGATATCCGGGGCATACTGCTCCAATTCCCGGTATTTTTGAATTTTTTCGGCCCTGGTTTTCCGGACTGGATGTTCGCCATAGGATGGATCCAGGTAGGTACAGGGATCGGAAAATAAATTCGCATGCGCCTCCCAGTCATGGGCATTGAAGGTGTCAAAGGCCCGCTGGGCAATGTCCAGGTTCCGGTTAGATGCTACTGGAGAGGGCCGGCATTCGGCAAGCCAAATCAGGCACCACGAAATGGTGATGAAACTAAGAAATTTCATGTGTATGAATGATTGATTACGGCGCCGTATAATGTCAATACCAGCCAGGCTATTTCTTTTACGGCAACGTTTCCTTTGCTTCAGTCAAAGATAGAAAGGGTAAAAAGCAATGTATTGTAAAATATTAACCTTCCCGGTCCAATGGGAAAAAATTCGGAATGGAATCATTAAATCCGTTTTGAATATAACTGGTGGGATTGATCCCGCAAAAAGCATTAAAATCCTTGATGAAATGAGATTGATCGGCATAACCGGTTTCGTAAGAGATGTCCGACCAGACGATTGATTCCTTAAGGTTGATGTTTTCAAGAAGTTTGTTGAAGCGCAGGATGCGGTGGAATATTTTGGGAGTCAGGCCACCATATTTTTTAAATTGTTGGATCAGGTGTTTTTGTGATTTGGGATACCCGGCCAGGATCTCCTGGTGCCTGGCGAAAGGATGTGCCTGTAAAGCCTCCATCACCTGAACTAATTCCTCAGGTGCCTGCAAGGCCGGATCACAATGATCAATCAACCAGGCTTCCATAGCGGCAAATTTCTCCGTAACCGATTTGTTTTCAATGATTTGATTGCGCAGATTTAATAGGTCGGCCCCAAAAAAACGTTCAGCCGGCTCGATGCAATCATTAATCGTATCGATAGGGAATTGAAATACCGGAAAGGCTCCAAACGGTTTAAACTTGACCACCAGCATTTCCGAATGGGGATGAGCAGAGATGTTCAGGTAGTACCGCTGCATGCCTGATATCCAGGCATTGGTAAATGACCGGAGTGGAACCAATTCATTGTTCAGGGTATGGCGTGTGATACCATCCAGTTCAAACAGCAGGTAGATGTTTCCGGTGGGGACAAACCGCTCGACGTGGTGGTCGGGCATAAAATCCTTAAAATAAAATATGGCCTCAATGTAAGGTTCCAACGGCAAGGGGATGGGATAATTTTCAAAAATCATGGTTGATGTTTATCCGGTGAAATAGAATCCGAAAATCATAAAGCGGTCGGTCGGTTTTGTTATGTGAATGTACTGAAGGAGATTGAAATCAGGTTATGATCAGTCATTCTTTTGCTTTCCAAACACGTCCCTCATTGTCCGGAAATGGTCCATCATGTCAGCATCCAGTTGGGCCGGATATTCATAGTTTAATCCGGATGCCACGGTCTTGGCCATGCGACGGAACAATTGTACCATCAGGAAAAAAGCATCCCAATTAGCGGTAATTCCGGTGCCGGCAAAAGTGCTTTCCAGCCATTTCCAATCAGAAGGATCCAGGTATTTTTGATAGAGGCGCCCATGTTTGTTCGGATTGACGGTCCAGCTGTGGTTGTTTCCGATGTACCAATCGACCATTTGGGCCAGGTACTGAAACCGCATCATACCATCGAGCATGTATTTAGCATAAAACATTTCGTTGCGGCATAAACTTTTGGCTACATAAGTACCATCCCAGAAGAAGTCGTTGATGAGGACGAGAAAAGCTTCCTTACTCGGTTTACGGATCAAGAATTCACGATAGGTAGGTGCCGGGATCGACTGTGTCAAACCAGGTTTATCCACCAGTACGCGGTAGCCGGCATCGTAGCGGTGGGGGTCAAAACAATCGATGGAGGCGATCTGAAAGTCGATCCGGTATCCGGTTTTGAAGTAAACCAACCGGGTGATGAAATCCTCGCGCAGGGTAGGGGCAGGGTAAAGGGGCCAGCGGATTAGCACCTCGCCAAATGAGACCAACCAGTCATCCTGTTTAAAGGTACCGGTCGCACCGGTGTACACCTCAACATCGTAGTCGGAGTAGTCGTCGATGGAGGCGTCCGGATGTGCGCGTGAACCAGTCAGGATGACCACGTGAACGTCGGGATGTTCTGCACCCCAACGTTGCAATTGTTCCAAAACCGGGTCGCTATGATCTGCCATATTCAGGCTTTTGGTCCCCTAAATTATCGGAAAACTGGGAATGAATGGGTATAGGTAGTATAACATAAGCCTCAATGGGTTACGTTAATCGTTCACCATGATCGGTGTAATGATATACCCGAGTTTCCTTAATTGTTGAATTAATCCACATTCGTACATCAGGTGACTTAATCCGACAGCGATAAAACAATTATTCCTTTCAATCTGATCAATTATTGTCTTAATCCATTTATTGTTTCGGTCCGTTAGCACCAGGTTGTTCCTGCAGGGGGCATCCAGTTGATAATTCATATGCATTTGGCTGTACCATTTTATTTCTCCGCAATCATTTGTTTTTTTTAACCTGATTTTTTCAATGATATTAGCCAGTCTCCTTTTATGGCTTTTACGAGGCATACCTTCAACATCCATATTGATCAGGTGAATCTGTTCTTCGGTAGTTTCCAGCCCCAACAATTCGATATTTTGTTCAGTGGCCAGCATTCCGATGTAATCATCCAGGGACAAAGAGGTATCATCAGGACCCTTTTGTAAGCATATTTGCTGTTTGTAATACCTGTTGAGAAAAACATAAAGTTCTGCCGGTGTCATCTTTCTGAAATCGGTTGGACTGGTAGCGAACAAGCTATTAATGAAGCCCAAGTCTTCTTTTCCCAAATAGTTTTTCCATTTCAGCGTAGGTGTTCGATGATTGATTAGGTCTCCCGCCATTGCTCCGGGAACATTTATATTTTCTTTGATCAACAATTCACAGGAGCGCAAGGCCTGGTTTGCATAGAATAGGGAGTCAAAAAACTCCTTTCCAAATGCATGATGGGTTCCAAATAGAAAGGAAACGTGCTTGCTTTCAACGAAAGATATTCTGAACAAAACCGTGTTAAAGGTGTCTGTGCCCTGGTTGGGTTGAATGCCTGCGAAAGTATGGTTGATTGAAAACAACCAAATAAAATACGTGACCCGTAGGAATTTGATCAGGGTATGCTCCATACGACTTCTTGGTTATATTGATCTTCCAGAAGAATCAGGTGCGGTTTAGGCGTACTACCATCCATGATCAACCTGGATGCAAATAGCATTTTCTTTTTACCGGTAAATGCTACCCAATGGGGCGTAAGAGGTTGATGTAATTGCAGGAGTTTCTTCCGGTTTCCATTTGCTTCAATTACCTCAAAGGACCGTTTTCCCCAATGGGCAAAAAGTAGTTCTCCTTCTGAATAATCGGCGTCAAAAATTTGATTGCGATTTAAAGGTGCATTTTCTATTTCATCATCAATCAAACCATCCCATTGTTTAAGTATGGTTCCATTTTGATCCACCAGATAACAAGCAGAATCGCTGGACAAAAGGATATTGTTTTGCTCAACCGCCCGGACCCTTACGATGGCTTGATTAAATTTAAAATAGGTGGTGGGTGAACTGCCTCTTTTCATCTTATACACGTTTGGGTATCTTCCGAAAATCATTTGATCATCTGAAAGCATAATAAATCCTCCTTCTCCGATCCGGTATTCGTCCTTGAACCAATCCCAGATAATTTCCGGTTTTTTTCCGTGGGTAGATTTTAAAAGTCTGACCTCATAATCGTCTGTAGACGATGAATATTTTCTTTCAATAATGTAGATGTGATCGTTTTTGTTGTAGAGCATGTAGTCACTTGCAGGATGTTTCGATTGAAGAAAAACGGCAGGATCGCTTCCTTTTTTCCATATCATTATACAGGCATAATGGCTGGGGTCATCCACCGGATTGATGTACGACCAGTACACGTACTCTCCGACTGAAATCATGTTTCCGGTCGGATGACCGGTTGCATGGACCGATCCAATGAGCATCAATGCAATTAACGGAAGGAATTTTATTTTTACTTGGTGCATTTTTTGATCATGTATTAAATTTTTAAAGGCTATCCAATGCCTAATTGACTGTCAGCTTTCTTTTAACTAATTTATAACTAAAAACTTGCCTTTATGCCAGATTATAGTAAAAGGGATTTTGGCCAATCACCCATCCATGATTTTACTGATGTTTTTCGCCATTTCTTTGATAGAATAAAACCGTATGGCATAATCCCGGATGCCGGCGATGAGGTTTGATTTAACGAACATCAGTTTGCCCAGCTTTCTCGAATCTTCCTGGGCTTTTTCTACCCGTTCCTTTTGTCTCTTAATGTATAAATCAAGGCCATATTCAAGGTGCGCTTTATCCGTTCGCGAGAGTTCGTCAGCCAACGCGGCTGCCGAATCCATTGCCATGGAAGCACCGACACCGGCGGTAGGTAAAAATGCACAAGCCGCATCCCCCAGCAACAATACCTTTCTTTTCCTCCAGGTTTTGGTTCTGCAATCATGGAATTCCCAGTAAAATGGTTTTTTGAGCGACATTAAGGCATCCAGAGCATGATGAAGCAACTTGTATTCTGGTAGAATTTCTTTTTTAATGGATGTAACAAAACGTATTAACCCGAGTTTTTTGAGCAGTTCATTGGGTCCGCCAATAAAAATACCAACTTTACTCTTGACAGGATAAAGACCCATAAAGGAAGACGCTCCCCAATACTCTTTGTAAGCATTCATGGTGGTCTTTTCGAGCCAACCCACCCATCCTCCCCAATTGGTGTCTTCATAACAGTATTCTTCTTTCTTCCAGCGCATTTCCCGGGTGCCGGAATGGATGCCGTCCGCCGCAATGACCAGATCAAATTTTTCTGTTTTATTTGCGGATGAGGTTACCTGGACCAGGTCGCCGGATTCTTCAATGGCGGTAACGGTGGTTCCATACCGGATCTCCCCTTCAATGTTTTGGCTGAGGATCCGGATCAGCTTTTTTCGCTCGATTCCCCGGTAGGAACCATATTGCTGGTTAATAAAATCCAGTGAAAAGGCCTTGTTCAGGTCCCCCTTTTCGTTGTGAATTTCGTAGGTGCTCATTTCGGTGCTTTGCGCGAAATATTCCGTTTGCATGTCCAATTCGTTCATGACTCGGCCTCCCAAAGGAAGGAGGCCCAGCATGTAGCCGGATCGATTGAAAGTACTTTTATCCTCTTTTTCAATGATCTTGAATTTCGCTCCTCGTCTTTTAATTAATTGGGCAAAAGTCAGCCCGGCAATCCCGGCTCCAACGATAAGTACATTAAGTTCTTTCATTCTCTAGTTCATTAAACAAGCTCACCTGAAGTCCCCGAATTATTGGGTTCGATTTGCTGCGGCTCCAGGACGTTTTGAATGCCCCACCGGCTTAATTCGCCGAATAAAGGCCTCAGGCTTTCCCCTTTCGTGGTCAATGTGTAGATCACCTTGGGCGGAACTTCGGCGAAAATTTCCCGGTGGACCAGTCCATCGCTTTCCAATTCTCGCAATTGGACCGTCATCATTCGTTTGCTGCAATCAGGCATCATCCGTTGCAACTGACCAAAGCGGTTCACATCCACCGAGATAAAATATAGAATCAAAGGTTTCCATTTGCCACCGATGATTTTTAGCGTCGCACGAACAGGACAACCCCCATACTTTTGAATCATTTCGACCATGTTGTCAAAACGCTCTGATTTAATTTCAATTTTTTCCATCCGATAAAGTTTTGATAATCAGCATTGGTAACAGTTTGGTAACTAGTAGATATTAAAGTAACTACTTGCATAATAGTCTACTAATATAAAAAATTGCCCTTAAAAAGGATGGAACGTCGTGTTATGCAATGAATGGGAGCACAGCCCGCTGAATTCATCCCTGTCCTCTGGATTTAACAGTGACCATTCCGGGCTTTCCTGCCTTCTGTTTCACGGTGTAACGCAAGCAACCAGGATTTACAAATTAACAAATCAGTTTATATGTTTGAAATTGCCATTAATCAAGCGAAAGACGGTCAGGAAGAACAATTCCTGAGATCAAGAGCCAAATTTGTTGAGGTTCTAGGTGCCGAAGAGGCGACCTTAAACGAAGGAAAATGGAAGCCTTTTTTTACGGTTGTGCCTGATTTACGATTGGATAACATTTTGATCGGCATGACCCACTGGAACTCTCTAAGCGGATTTGGAGAAGCGGCAGCCCGGTTGATGCCTCAAAAGGTCGCTCAGGATTATTTTGCCAGTTTTAACCCACTGGCTTACGCGTTGCTCGAAACCGCTGACGGTGGGTCTTTTGATCTGGAAACCATCAAGGGCCAGGGCCAGGTTATTGAATTTGCAGTCCGTAGAGGTAAGACGGCAGATGCCTTCGGTGAAAAGCGGGAAGCATTTTTTAACTTGCTCAATGACTATGACGGTTACCGATTTTCAAGGGAATTTTACGTCCATAAGTTGAATGAGCAGGGAGTACCTGCGTTGGCGGGCCAGACCCAGGCGGTTATCATTGTTTGGGAGGATGCCGAAAAGTTTCAATCCGCCGC
The DNA here is from genome assembly GCA_020436785.1 of Saprospiraceae bacterium. Lineage (GTDB taxonomy): Bacteria > Bacteroidota > Bacteroidia > Chitinophagales > Saprospiraceae > JAGQXC01. The sequence continues at coordinate 16,907 of JAGQXC010000320.1, forward strand.
TCCCCAATTATTTGGAACCAGTGCTTACCAGGCATTCGCAGCGCATCTGGACGTCGAGACTTATTTTGCAACGACCCCTGTCCATTGACAAACAGGGTCAGGATGCATTACGGTTTAAGGGAAATAACCGGCTGGGTTTCTTAATGAAAATTGATGGAATTGTTCTGCCAGTTGGAACGAAAAAGTCCTACATTCTGGCCTCGTGAGCAAGATCAAACAATTTTATCGCGATGTCCGAGACGGCTTGCATAGCTCCGGAGGTATTGGATAACACCACAATGGTGGTTTGCACTTCTGGAAGCAACACGAGAAAGGTCGACGCACCGGTTTGAGTGCCGTTGTGTCCGTAGACATTGCCATATTTCGGATTTTCGCCATAAAGGTACCAACCCAGCCCATACCCATTTCCCTGGGTCTTCAGGTGAGGATCATCGACCATCAGAGCAAAAGTGGATTCCTTGATCAGGGTAAAATTCTGGATGGCGGATCCAAATCGCAACAGGTCTGAAATGGTTGAATAGACACCTCCTCCCGGGATGCGGTCACTTACATCGGTTGGATCTGCGGAGGATAATTTCCCTTTGTCGTTTTTATGATACAATTTGGATTTATCCGGGAAGACCACGTTTTCATGTTCAATTCCTGTGTTGGACATCAGGGCTTTATCCCAAATATTTATTTGCAGGTAGGTTTCATAAGTCATGCCGGTCACTCGTTCGATAATCAAACCCAATACGTCATAACCATAGGTCGTGTAGTGAAAGGATTGGCCGGGAGGTGCAACCAGATCTCGGTTTTTGAAGATATTAACCGCATCCTCCAGGGTCGGATAGTGCTTTTGATTTTCCTGTTCCCTGGTGTTTTTGTATCCGTCAATTCCCGAGGAATGCTGCAGAAGCTGTCTGATCGTTATCTCTCCTTCCTTCTTTCTGGGGTAGTCAGGCAGATAAGTCTGAATGGGCTCATCCAGTTTTAATTTCCCTTGTTCGTACAATTGCATGATAGCAATCGCGGTCATTGGTTTGGTGATCGAAGCAATCCTGGTGGCAGTGGCCGGGGTAAAGTCTAATTCACCTTCTTGGTCCCGGAAGCCCGCACCTTGCTGCCAGGTCATTTCACCGTTGATGGCGAAGCCGGCGGCAATTCCGATGCATTGTTGTTCCTGAACGGCTTTGTCCAGCAATTCCTTTGCCTGAGTCGCGAAGGAGGTCGGTTGTGCCAGTATGCCATTGGTTTGGAAGAGGAATACAAGCATGAAAACGCTTAGTTTCATTTTGTTGATGCAAGTTTGATTAGAAATAGCTATCTGTGAAAATAGAATTAAAGTCCGAATTTTTCGTTCAGATTGACAAGTTAGGCTTCCTGCATATATCCGGCCTTTATCACCTCTAATTTAACGATTTGATAACCCGGCGAATTGTCGTGGGTATGATTGACAGGTCTTTGATTGTTCATTAAATCCGGAACTATTGAAGTTATGGATGAATATCGGTAGGTCTGACATACATATTCAAATACCGGTTCACTCTTGTTAAAATATATTTATTGATTCGATTTGATTTTTTATTTCCTATTCCAGGTGATTTTCGCCGACCGGCCGGTCATTTCATCAACATCAAGACGATAATGGTCAATGGCATTAAAAATCCGGAATGGTTATCCAGGTATTGCCCAATATTGTAGTTTATATTTCAGCCATTGCTCCAATGCGGAGAACCCCAGCTCCAATTAGAAAGGTTAAGTACGTAATTATTGTTGAGATCCAAATACTTCGATTATCCAGTAGCATAATATCCTGATATTCCGATTCCGAACGAAGTAATTTCAAGCTCAATTCGAAATCCACTGGAGACCCAGTCAATTTTATCTTCAATCCCTTTACATAAGGGACTTAAAAATTAAATAGGTTAAAATGCAAAAGGTAACGTTCATTTATTCCCGATCTCTTGTCCAATGAACGTTTTAATTTTCTGGCATCTGGCCAGTACCCTGGTTATAATTAAATTAATGCTCTCGTTATTCAATTGCAGTACTTTAATCGTATTGTAGAACTCAATATTTTTTTCAGATCACCAATGTGGACCGGGACAAGCGTCAAACTGCCAACGTTTCCCGCCGCTCCAAGTTTTCCATTAATTCTGAAGCTACTTCTGGCAATCGGTCTCCCAAAATCAACTACATTTTGTCTGTAGTTTTCGTATTCGAAATTCAATTTAGGGTATTCAATATTGTACAAATCCAGGATTTGATTTTTTAAAGCCAAATTCGAAATCAGGTCTATACCCTTTGATTCCAATACTTTGTATGCGGAATTTTGGGGGGTAAATAATTTGACTTGCCCTGCCTTGCTTAATATCGTTAAGTGGTGCTCCAGCGTATCATTGTATGCGACTTTATCCTCTATCCAATTAAGGATTGCTTTTGAGCTGACAATGTCTTCATCTCCTTGCCGGTGGAGGTTGTTGAGTTGCTGAATATCTGTAGTTATTGAATTTTTTAGTTCTTTGAGAATGATTATTTCCTCTTTAATTGCCTTTTGCTCTTCATTCCAGTTATTAATTTGTAAGGCAATCAGAATTCCAATAACCACAAGAAAAATTTCGCCAATTGCATACCTGAGGTATTTGCCGATATTATTTTGATTGGAGATTTCTTGATGTTTCTTACGGAAGAATTTTATCATTGGATTTAACCGATTACATGCTCTCCATTCTGTTAAATAGCAAAGTAGTCAACGTACAAACGGCATCTTGTCCGGTCGCCGAGGTAAACGTCAGGTACAGATTATGGATCCCGTTATTTTCTTTCAGCGCCACCGGAATCTGAAAGGCAGACTGTGCCATGTCTTCATTTGTCTTTATTTCAGCTTTTCCCAGGAGCGGTCCATTCACTGCATCGGCATGGATTTCCACCGTGCCACCTTTCATGTAACTGGCGGGCGCGCTTCCGATCAGAGTAACCGAACCAATGCCGGTCAAGTCAAGGTCTTTATACAGCACATAGCCCTCATGCGAACCGATGACTAATTCCATATCCTGGGTGATTCCTGGCGCCTGGCCGGCTTTGAGCTCGAATTTCTGGACCTTGTCGAATCCATCGAAGGATGCCGCCGGCAACATCGGACGGCGCAAGATGACCACATCGCGGGCTTCCAGTGGACCGACCTGGTTACCACCCTTGTCCGTGTAGGAGGCAATCAGGATGAAGCGGTCGTTCTGCAGCCCCGGTTTTTGTTTTGTCAGTGGCAGGGTGCCACTGGCTGCCATCGGAGTCGCTTTGGGTTTTTCATCAGCCAGTGATAGGATGTACTGAACCATTAATTCGGCTTCTTCTTTCTTGAGGGCCGGATGCGCCGCCATCGCTGTCTCACCCCAAACGCCGTTACCGCCATTGATCACTTTGTCGGAAAGGTAATTCACAGCATCCACGGCGTCGTGGTATTTCTTTGCCACGTCCAGGTATTTGGGGCCGATCGATGCGATGTCGATCTGGTGGCAGGTCATGCAGTCACTGCCGGTAAGGAGCTCTTTACCGCGCAACAGGCTCGAAGCCATCACCTGCGACGCGTGGTCGATAGCGCTCTTGTTCAGATCGGCGCCATCCTCAACATAATCCATGGTTACGATGACGTGCTTGGGGTCGACGCCTGAGCCGAGGGTTCCATCCTCCTTGTCCGTAACCTCGACCTCGTATCCCAGTTGTTCATTGTCCCAAAAGAAAGTGCTGTTACCATCCAGTTTCCAGGCCACCGTGGGTGGTTCATTGCCTACCCGAATGGTTTTGTTGGCGCTGGTCGCATTGCCGGCCGGATCAGCTACGGTGACCTTCACCTCATAGATGCCCGGCTCGGCAAAGTTGTGGGTCAATGTGGCGCCGTTTCCTTTGACGGATTCTTCACCAATGGTCCAGGTGAAGGTCAGGGGGTCGCCGTCATGATCATTAGACTGGTCGGCAGAAAAGTTGACGACCATAGGCGCCGCTCCGATTTCTTTGCTGGCTTCCAGCTCCGGAACGGGCGGACGGTTGCCCGCGGTATAGGTCAGATGGACCAACCGCGCATCCGGGTTCAGGTGGAACCACACCGTGCCGTATTCGAGCATGAACATATCGCCCTGGGGGCTCATGACCACATCGATCATGTTATTCCACTTGATCCCCGGCAGGAAGCGCTCCATACCCACGAAATTACCCACCGAGTCCATGGTGACGGCCATAATCCATCCCCGTATCCAGTCGTAGGTAAATAACTTGCCATCGTAATAGGCGGGATAACGGGCAGGATTATCCGGATAGTCGTCCTGATAAAAGACCGGACCGGCCATGGCATTTCGTCCACCGGTACCCACCAGCGGGAAGTCCGGAGAGTTGGCGTAAGGATACCAGATGTAAGCCGGATGTGCCGGGGGCAGGACCGTCGCACCGGTGTTGTTCGGCGAATTATTTTCCGGATGCTCAGGGTCCCGGGGTTCTCCCAGTTTACCGGTTGCAAAGTCGTAGCGATTGTAGGCATAATTGTTTCCAATGAAATAGGGCCAGCCAAAATAACCGGCTTCCCGGGCCTGGTTGACTTCGTCGTATCCACGTGGACCTCGACCCAAGCTGTCCTTGCTGGCATCGGGTCCAACATCACCCCAGTAGAGGTACCCGGTGTGTTTATCGATGGAGATGCGGAACGGATTACGGCAACCCATCACAAAAATTTCCGGCCGGCCCTGGCTACCATCTTTAGGAAACAGGTTTCCATCCGGAATGGTATAGGAGCCATCGGGTTCGGGATGGATGCGCATGATCTTACCCCGCAAATCGTTGGTATTACCGGCCGACCGCTGGGCATCCCAGGCACTGCGGCCGGGACGTTCATCACTGGGATTGTACCCCTCCGAGGCAAACGGATTGGTGTTGTCGCCAGCGGAGAAGTAAAGCAAACCATCGTTGCCAAATTCGACGGAGCCGCCGGAGTGACAACATTCATCTCGTTGAGTAGCCACTTCCAGGATGACCTTCTCCGATGCCATATCCAGCGACTTGCCATCAAAATCAAAGCGTGACAATCGATTGACCACTTTGCCCACCGGCGAGTAATAAAAGTAAATCCAGTGATTGGTGGCATAATTGGGATCCAGAGCCATGCCGAGCAAACCGTCTTCCAGTTCATGGTGAACTGTCATATGGGTGATGGTGGTGATTTTTTGGTCGGCGGGGTTATATGCCTTGATGTCTCCCTTCCGTTCGATCCAGATAAGGCGGCCATCGGGTAGGTATTCCAGTTCCATCGGCTCGTCGAGATGATCGGTCAGGACCACTTTGGTGAAACGATTTTCTTCCGGAGCCACGGTTGGTTTCGAGTAGTCAGGGAGCTGGCCGCTGCCCGTCACGTATTGCACGGCACCCCAAATCATCTGAATGTAATCGGGTTCGTTGTAGGTCTCGTCGGTGTGGCCCATGCCCGTGTAAAAGACTTTACCTCCTCCATATTCATGAATCCAGGTGATGGGGTGCTGGTCTCCATTGGTGCCGCCTTCGTAAGTAGACTCATCGAGATTGATCAGCACCCGGATGTCCGGATTGATGTCCTTGTAATTGTACCACTCGTCGGTACGCTGCCACCGTTCCGGTAGATGTGCGGTACAGATGTGATCGTTGACCACCACCTCGGAGGCACCATCGCGGACATTCGGATTGTTGGGGTGGCCATTGAAGTAGGCCCCGACCAACTTACCATACCAGGGCCAGTCGTATTCGGTATCCGCCGCCGCATGGATGCCGATAAATCCGCCGCCGGCTGCCAGGTACCGCTGCATCTCCGCTTCTTCTTGTGGATTCAGGACATCGCCGGTGGTGTTGAGAAAGACCACTGCATTGTATTTTTTCAGGTTGAGTGTGTTGAATTGACTTGCGTCCTCGGTGGTATCAACTGCAAATCCATGTTCCTGTGCCATTTTGAAAAACATGGCTTGTCCGGCAGGAATCGACTCATGCCGGAATACGGCAGTCTTGGAGAAGACCAGCAAGCGGAGTGGGGGCGCCTGGGTGCATTGCCATTGTACGAATGCCCATACGAAAAGAAGAAATGCGAGAGACCGTTTCATGTTTTCACCGTTGATTTTGAATGACTCGTTTTGGCTGGATCCATTTTTCAATCGTCCTATGCCAAAACAATAATAGGAAAATCAAGGCGATTCACGTTCAGCATTTTAGCCTGACATCGAAGTATAGGTCAGGCCAGTCGATGAAATACCGGATCATGAAGACTTATTGGCCTTTGGTATAAGGCATTTTTAGGATAAATCCGTCAAAGACCTGGGACACATAGAGTTGTCCATGATAAGGCAGACAGGTCGAGGCGGCGGAAATCCGTCCTCCGTCGTCCTGGCCGATCCACTCCCAATCTTCGAAGTCAGGAGAAATCTTGTAGAGGCTGGAAGGGCTTCGTTTACCTGGATCACCGGCATGGGCTTTGAAGCGCAGTGGCCGGGGGTGGCAGGTCCCATACAGCCATCCTTCCGGTCCCGGCATCAGATTGTCTGCGAACAGAAACTTTCGAGCGGAATGGATGGGATGTGGCTGGGGATGACCCTGCTCATCCAGATCGAAACGGAGCAAATGTTTCCGGGTGCCTTCCGCAATGTACAAATGGTGTTCGCGAACCAGGATGCCGTTGGGATAGCCATAGCGACCACTAACTTTTTGCCAGCCTTCTCCAGGCAGGTAATAAGCGATGCTCCCGGTTCTGAACCGCAGGAGCGCCGTCCATAGCGTCTGGAAGGTGGATATCCGCTTCATATAATTGGTGACATAGATTCTGCCGTCCGGCAGGACAAACAGATCATTCGGAGCACACAGAAGGGATGACGATAGCGAATCCAACCAGATCAATTGGTTTTCACGCACCAGGAACCGGTGAATCAGGTGATGGTTGTAATCATCCGGATGATCTTTGAGTGGGTGATGTGAGAGGACATAAAGGAAGAGGGAGTCACGCCGGTAGACAAGATCAATGCCATGCGGATAGATCTTCTCGCAGGGATATCCGGTCAACGCGAAAGGATAGGTCTGATCATCACGGATATCTATATACTGCAATTGACCACCCTGACGGGGCTGACCTTTGGGATTTCGGCGTTGATCGGTCGAGACGATTAATCGCTCCCGTCCATCGAAGGTATCCAGTGCGATGTCCTCCGGTCCCGGTGCGCAAGCGATCTCCTGGGCTGGTAGGGGAAGGGCCGGCAGATTGCGGAGGTTTTGACAGCCGGCGGTCATGGACAGAATGAACAACAGCACAGCGGCGAAGCTGTTCGATTGCATGATGGTTCGTTTTCAGAAAGATACGGTTTACAATCTGGATTCCATCCGATAAATTCTCGAAGTAAAACGTTTGATAATCCCAACCGAATACCGAATAAAACAGCTATTACATATTAAAACAATGTTCGAACCGGAATTGGCACAATCATATAAATATTAATTACGAATTAATCATGATAATGATGTATATTATTGATTAATAAGCTATAATAAAAATTAAGTTTTGTATGTATGTGTGCATTTTGTATTAAATAAAGAAAATATAATATCTAAAATATACCTATTACATATTGCATTTTAAGCTAAATTGATTTCCTGCCATTTCGATGCGATAAATCCGGGTTTTATTTGCGGGATGAAAGCGAGGTATTGGATGCAAACGGCTCCCTGATGGAGCGCAGATTTGGGAATTGCTTTTCAACTGAACCATACAGAAGATCAGTGCATTGCTTGCAAGGATGAGCTTACCTCTGATCCATCCGATTGGGAAGGGAAGACTAAAATAACGCTGGCGATTAGTTTGTAACTCAGGTGCTGAGATCGCAACCTATACAGACTGGATGCAATGGGGCATAACGTTAGTGAAGCAATGCGAAGGCACATCCACATCACCCGCCTCTCGGTGGGATCCGCTTTAGACCGCCGGCTCCTGTTGACTAAGGCAATGAAAACTGCCCAAACCCCAGATGATGTCCCGGGAATCGATGCCGATGACCGCACGGGTAGGGAAACATTCCTCGATAATCTTTAGGGCCGTCTCGTCTTTAGAACTGTGAAAGATGGGCACAATGATGGCGTGATTGGCTATGTAGAAATTCGCATAAGATACGGGTAAGCGCTGCCCCTGGTAATAGAGTGGCTCGGGCATGGGTAATTCCACGATGTTTAGAGGTTTGCCATCGGGTAAGCGCATCCCTTTCAATTGCTTCAGATTGTGTTGCAATAAAGGATAATTCTCATCCTGCTGATTGGTCTCGATAACTGTTAAGACGGTGTCCCGGTTGATGAAGCGCACCGTATCGTCAATGTGGCCGTCGGTATCGTCACCAACGATTCCTTCATCGACCCACAGAATCTGTTCGACACCGTAATAATTATACAAATAGGATTCGATTTGATGTTGATTGAGCATCGGATTTCGATTGGGGTTTAATAGGCATGCCGTCGAGGTAAGCAGGGTGCCGGCGCCATTGAATTCAACGGAACCGCCTTCCATGACAATCCCCGGATGGAATACCGGCAATCCCAGTTTTTCTCCGATGCGGGTAGGGATGACATCATCCAGGTCAAAGGGAGGGTATTTGCCTCCCCAGGCATTGTACCCCCAATCGACGATGGCTTTTGGCTGCGGGGCATCCGGATTGACCACGAATGCAGGCCCATGGTCGCGGCACCAGGCATCATTGGTGGGGTGATGGTAAAAACGAATGCGGTCCGTAGCTACACTTGCGAGATCGAGTTGATTCCGTGCCGCAGCCTCCATCGCTTCGTTGGCAACATTAATTTTTATCTGTTCACTCTTGGACACCTCACGGATGAATGCGCAATAGGCGGGATAGATGGTGTCGATCTTTCCGGGCCAGGTATCGGGATTATGCGGCCAACTTAGCCACATGGCTTCGTGCGGTTCAAATTCGGCTGGGAAATGGTATCCCAGAGCTTTGGGGGTAAGGTGTTGCTCCATGACTATGCTTCGTCGTCGATAAACCGTTTTTCGATAGGCTGGTAGGAATCGATGCGGCGGTCCCGCAGAAAAGGCCAGTGGGTGCGGTAGCGGTCTGATGCCGCCAGATCAAGCTGCTGTACATGAACTTCCTCCTCTTCGTGGCTACCCTGATACAGGATACGCCCAAAGGCATTGGTGATGAACGAGCCACCCCAAAACTTCATCGCACCTGCCTGTTCATAGCCTACCCGGTTGACGCTGACCACCGGTACTCCATTGGCAACACTATGGCTGCGCTGGATGGTTTGCCAGGCCTGGTATTGTTCGTCATTGGTTTCGGCATCCTGAGCGGTTGCCCATCCGATGGCAGTCGGATAAAAAAGAATCTCGGCTCCCTTCAATGAGGTGATACGGGCTGCTTCTGGGTACCATTGATCCCAGCAGATAAGGACCCCGATGGTAGCGTACTTGGTTCGGAAAACCTTATAACCCAGATCTCCGGGGGTGAAGTAGAATTTCTCGTAATAAGCCGGGTCATCCGGAATATGCATCTTACGGTATTTGCCGAGATAACTACCGTCAGCATCCAGGACAGCAACCGTATTATGGTAAAGTCCCTGCGTTCGTTTCTCAAAGAGAGAGGCAATGATAACGACACGGAGTTCTTTGGCCAGTTCACACAGGATCTCCGTGGAAGGACCGGGGATGGCTTCAGCCAGAGAAAAGTTATCGTAATTTTCCTCGTCGCAGAAGTAGAGGGAGGTAAACAACTCCTGGAGGCATACGATCTGGGCACCCTGCGCGGCAGCCTCACGAATTTTTTGTTGTGCTTTGCGCAGATTTTCTGCCTTATCGGCCACACAGCTCATCTGAATGGTTCCTACCTGGACTTTAGTCATGAATTCATCTTGATTTAGCGCTGCAAAATTAATGTTTTCCCGCTTTGGACGGGGATAATCCCAATGGTAACAAGCAAAATGGGAAAATGGTGCAAGCGAGTCCGGTAAAAGGTAGAATGATCCCCGTCACAAACTGATTTGGTCCTGAATACAATCCTGCATCTTCAAACCGTCAACACTCAACCTCTAGCCCACTCCGGAAAAGACGGATAATATATAAATCCGAAATTTTTCCTTTAAAGCACGGTTGGCTAGTTTAATGTTATAAAAATAACCTTGATATTCTGATACTAACATATATAAAAATACTTACCTGTATGTAAACCCACCCCTATTTCCTCTCCCAGGAGGGGACTCCCTTCGAAATAGACTTTTCCGGAGTGCATTCAACCTTCACCATTTCCCTGTGATTCCCATCACGGACACTTTACCGGTAAGGCTACATCTTTGTTCTGCGATTTCACCTGGATCGTAATTTTTTCAATCTTAATCAATTCCTTGTGAAGACAAAAAAAGTTTCTTTCAAAGACGTCATCAGCAGCAACAAACCGGTATTGGTTGACTTCTCCGCCGAGTGGTGTGGACCTTGCAAAGCCATGGCACCGATCTTGCAGCAAGTCGCCTCCAAAGTAGGTGATAAGGCCCGGATCATCAAGATTGATGTTGACCGCAATCCCACCCTGGCCAATAAATACAACGTGCAGGGTGTACCCACCTTTATCCTCTTCAAGAAAGGAAAAATGTTATGGCGCCAATCCGGCATGCAACCAGCGCAATCCCTGGTTAACCTGCTGGAGAAGGAAGCCGCTTCCGCCTAACCGGAAAGGGGTTTCCTCCGATAAAGGCTTGCTTGGCATGAAAAGGCGGTCCCGGACGGACACGTAACCATAAGAAATAATATCTAAACCCTTACCATCTAGGGCGTTTGGCGGTAATTGTCTTATTTTGCAGCCATGAGCAAGCCTTTGATTTTAGTGACCAATGACGACGGCATCGTTGCACCTGGCATTCGGGTATTGGTTGATATCGTTCGCCCCTTTGGTGATGTGGTCGTAGTGGCCCCGGATTCACCGCAATCCGGGAAAGGACATGCGGTTACCCTGGAGCAGCCCTTACGGATTAAAAAGGTGAATGTTTTCCCGGGCCTGGAAGCCTATGAATGCAATGGGACGCCGGTGGATTGCGTAAAATTAGCCAAACACGTTGTTCTCAAGGACCGCAAAGTTGACCTTTGCGTATCGGGAATCAATCACGGTTCCAATGCATCCATCAACATCATCTATTCCGGAACCATGTCCGCTGCCATGGAAGCATCCCTTGAGGGGGTTAATTCCATTGGGTTTTCATTACTCAACTTCTCCTTTGACGCCGATTTTAATCCCTGTCGCCCGTACATTGAGAAGATCATCCGTGATGTGATGGAAAAAGGCATCCCTCACAGCCGTTTGCTGAATGTCAACATTCCCAATCCCGCATCGGGTCGTATTCGTGGTATCCGAGTATGCAAGCAGGCAGAAGGACGGTGGCGCGAAGAATTCATGGAAGCCACTGATCCGCGTGGTGAAAAGTATTACTGGCTTACCGGTGTCTTCCAGGTAGATAATCTATCGGAAGATACCGACATCTGGGCGCTGAAGCATGATTTTATTTCCGTCGTACCATCCGGCCATGATTTGACTACTTACCCATCCATTCCGGAACTTAAATACCTGGAAGTATGACCTTTTTTAAACGCAATAACCTTTTACTTGGGCTGGCCTTGGGCATTTGTGTACCTGTCGCCCTATACGGGATTCTCCTGACCATCTACGATTTCATGGAGAACCAGAATTTGCTGGCCAACGTCAGTTTTTCTCCGACATTTCGTTCACGGACCCTGGCATTGGTGGCGATCTGCATCAACCTGGTCCTGATGCGAATGTTCAGTCGCAGCTATGCTTCTGACAGCATGCGGGGTGTGGTTTTAGCTACGCTGGTGCTGGTGATCATTTGGGTCGTCCGGTTTGCCAGTTTCCTGTTTCAATAAAACACCCTGCCTCGCTGTGGGGCCACTTGCACTCCTGCCTGGACGCACGGAATATTTATCGCCGGTGAAAATTCTAAGAACCGAAACTCTAACCATCCGGTAAATTCGACTGTTTACGCAAACAATGCAGATTTCACCACCATTTCGTTTCCCGGAACGCCCGCAGAATCCTATCTTGAAAGCCTTAACCTAAATAATAATATCGTCATGGATCATCCATCCAATGGTCGGAGAAAATTCCTCAGATCATCCGCACTGGCGGCAGCCTTTTTAGGGATTGCCCCGGATCAACTAAGTCGCGCTGCCATCGAAGCCAAACTCGACTTACTCACCTCCACGCCTGCGGCAAGGGGCAAATCGGTCATGGGATTGAAAAAAGCGCCGATCGAACAAGTAAAAGTCGGGATGATCGGTTTGGGAAACCGGGGGAGTTTTCACGCTAAATTGGTACACGCCTTGTACCCGAAGGCAAAGTTGACCGCGATTTGCGATATCCGGCCGGAATACGCACAGAAAACAGCGGATTTTCTGAAAGAAAACGGACAAAATCCTGCCGTCTATACCGGAAAGGAAGACGCCTGGAAGGAAATGGTCCGCCGGGATGATATAGATCTGGTCATCGTAGTCACTCCCTGGGAAAACCACGTGCCCATGTGTGTCGAAGCCATGCGACAGGGTAAACATGTCGCGACAGAAGTCCCGGCCGCGGTGACTTTGGCAGAACACTGGGAAATGGTCGATACCGCTGAAGAGATGCAGCTCAATTGCATGATGATGGAAAATGTCTGCTATGGCGATGAGGAGTTGTGGCTGCTCAATATGGCTGAACAAGGCGTACTCGGCACCCTGACCTACGGGGAGTGCGCGTACATTCACAATTTGCGGGATTCCATGCTGAGCAAGATCGGATATTACAATCAATGGCGTATACGGCACCACATTAGCACGGATGGTAACCTGTACCCGACACATGGTTTGGGACCGGTTGCCCAATACATGGGCATCGGTCGCGGTGACCGGTTTGACCACCTGGTCTCCATGTCTTCCCTGCAGGCCAGCCTGACCGAAGCTTCTCAATCCATCGAGCCCGACAATGAATTCTACAACCGCACGGACTTTGTCCATGGCGATATGAATACCTCCCTGATCAAGACCGATAAAGGACGGTTGATCCAGGTACATCATGATGTGGTCACCCCGCGTCCCTACAACCGGATCAATGCGTTGGCCGGTACCAAGGGATATCATGAAGGATACCCCAGCCGTCTGTCCATCCTCGGAAAGGAGGAACATGCCTGGTTGCCAGACGAAGCGTACCAGTCCTACCGGGATAAATACAAACACCCGATCTGGGAGCGTCTCAAAGCGGAAATTGAAAAGAATGGAGGTCATGGTGGTATGGACTTTGTAATGATGTACCGGCTGATCGATAACCTGCATCAGGGGAAACCTTTGGACATGGACGTCTATGACGCAGCCGATTGGTCGGGAGTGACTCCTATCTCCGCCATATCGGTTCAATTAGGCTCGGCGCCGGTCCAATTCCCTGACTTCACGCGTGGTCATTGGCAAAAAGAACGCTCACTGGGCATCCAGGAATTTGTGTGATGGTGTGCGGACGTGGCGCAGGAAAATCAGATAAATCCGATACTTTGTGCATTGAATCATTTTAGCATCTATGCGCTATTACATCATCGCGGGAGAAGCATCCGGGGACTTGCATGGGAGCAATCTGATCCGGTCCATCCGTGATTTGGACCAGGATAATCAAATTTGGGCCTGGGGTGGAGAGAAAATGGAAGCGGCCGGCGCGATGTTGCGTAAACATTATAAGGACCTTGCCTTTATGGGATTTGTCGAGGTGATCAGGCATTTGCCGACCATCCTCAGAAACATAACCTTCTGTAAGAAAGACATTGCTGATTTTAATCCGGATGCCTTGATCCTGATCGACTATCCCGGGTTCAATATGCGCATTGCCAAATGGGCAAAAGAAGAAGGAATTCCGGTGTACTACTACATTTCTCCGCAGATTTGGGCCTGGAAAGAAAAGCGGGGCTATGCATTGAAAGCAAGCGTGCGCAAGATGCTGTGTATCCTACCTTTTGAACCGGATTTTTACCTAAGATTCGGTATGGAGGTCGTCTATGTCGGCCATCCATTGCTGGATGTTATTCCGGCTTACCAGGCTGAACCCGTTGAATTGCCGGAGGATAAACCATTGATCCTCCTGATGCCGGGAAGCCGTAGACAGGAAATAGAGCGAATGTTACCGTTACAATTGCTAATCGTTAAACAATTCCCAGACCATCGTTTTGTCATTGCCGGCGTCCCCCATCAGCCCGAAACGTTGTATTCCGGGCTGATCCACCAGGCTGGTCTGCCGGAATCGGAAGTCCCGGTCATCACCGGCAGGACCTATGATCTACTCTCCCAGGCAAAAGGAGCAGTGGTTACCTCGGGAACAGCAACGTTGGAAACGGCTTTGTTTGGCGTTCCTTTGATTGTGGTCTACAAGGGAAGTCCATTGTCGTATCAGATTGCGCGGAGATTGATCCGGGTGAAATACATTTCCCTGGTGAACCTGATTCTCGATGCGCCGGTCGTTCCGGAACTGATCCAGGGTGATTGCACTGCCGGGTCTATGGTGTCCTCACTCCGAAAAATGATGCGGTCCGGATCAGCCTGGCTGGAACAGGTGCGGGAATTGAAACAACGGCTGGGTGGGGTAGGAGCGTCTCACCGGGCTGCAGAAGCCATCTGTGAGGATGTTCAAAACAAGACAAAAAAAAGTCAACCGTGACGGTCGACTTTTCTTGAGAATGGTAACCCTTAAAGCGAAATATTGAAACAAATTCTTAAAGTAGAACTATACTCTTTTGTATAGCTATCCATACGCCACAAAATTAACACCAGTGTGTTAAGGTAGTATGAACAGCTCATTTACATATTGTTAATTAAACGATGGACGCCGTCGATTTGTTGCTTGTTCCATGTGAAATAATTTGCCAGTCTGTCAGCGGAATAAAAGGTCTGAGAAAGATGATCTCCTCCATCTGCTGACATGATGCAACTCATACAACCATCCGGAATGCCATCCTAATTTGTGTTCTCCTTGAAGCGGCCTTAATACTTCCGCAAATACTAAAGCGGAAGGGGCTACCAAGCAGCTTTAAACAAATTATTGGGATATGGATGCTAAATTCTCCAATCCGGCTCCTTTGGGTTTGATGGGGTTCGGAATGACGACCGTTTTGCTCAACCTGCATAATGCAGGCTTCTTTCCCGTCAGTGCCATGATTCTTTCGATGGGCATTTTTTATGGGGGTATAGCTCAGGTGATTGCAGGTATCCTGGAGTTTCGCACCGGCAATACGTTTGGAACCACTGCATTTACATCGTATGGTCTTTTCTGGATAACCCTGGTTGCTCTGTGGGTATTTCCTGAATTTGGCTGGGATAAAGGAGGTGCAACCGGGGCCGGCTTTATGGGATGGTACTTGTTTTTATGGGGTGTATTCACCTTTTTTATGTGGATTGGCACCTTCAATAAGAACAAAGTGCTGCAATTCATTTTTCTGACCCTGTGGATTCTGTTTTTCTTACTAGCCATCCGTGACTGGAGTGGATCTGCCCTGATTGGCACGATAGCCGGTTGGGAGGGATTGGTCTGCGGCTCTTCGGCCATTTATTTAGCTATGGCTGAAGTGTTGAATGAGACGCGAGAAAAAAAGATCCTGCCAATCGGATAATTCGTCATTGGGTCAACATCCTTACACCGTACACCACACCGGCGGTATTTTCAGGATGGCCCTGGAACCTAACCCTGACCTTGTGTTTTCCTCGCGTCAATGATCTGGGTATTGGGTATTCAACATCAAAAAATACCCCGGGGAATTTCTCATTGAGTTGCTGGGTGCCGATTTTCTGGCCATTCACCAGGATGTCAAACGCCCGTTTTCCCCGGTCGGAGCCCCAGTAGGTGGCCATCAGGGTTTGTTCTTTTTGCGGATCCACCATCATGTCGAATTCAAAATACCCTCCGTTGCGGGCATCCCGCCCCTTACGGCCCGATTCGTCATACACGTAGGAAGCCTCGACACTGGATAGATGATGATCCCTTTCCGGCTGCATTTCACCCAGTCGCATGAGGTCGACCGTGCGTCGGTCGATTTCCGCCTGGCGCTTTTGGTTTTCCAGAAAGTCCTGCTTCCGTTGTTCCCATCCGGCGTCGGTAAAATAATCCAGATAGGTCGTATAGCGAATGGTGTCTGCCTGATAGAAAGGTATAAATGACAGGTCATAGGGTCTGCCGGCATACTCGGAGTGGAAGCGAAGACCATGATTGTTTTCCTGGGTGACCCAGGCATCCGGCTGGCGGTTATCGGTGACGATGACCGGCACTTCATAGAGGGGGTCTTCGACTTTCTCCGGCAGTTGTCCGGCCAGCACGTACGGTCCGTACAACAAGGCAATGCGATCCGGATTGTCGGGCATGGCTTCTTCACGGAGATCAGCCGGCATCTCAATGCGAATGACATCACCATCGTGCCAGATCCTTTTTATGGATGCGTAGTCGGTCGTTTTATAATGCGAAAGGATCGGCGATCCGTTTACCCAGATACGCATGCCCTGAGTCGCCCAGTCGGGATGCCGTAATTTAAGGGTAAATTCATGGGGCGCGTCACTACCGATGCGCATGGTCACGGCACCTGTCGCTGGATCACCGGTCTGACTCAATTCCATTTCCTTACCATGCCAATTCAATTTACTGGGAATGTAGAGATTAACCACCAGGCTGCCATCCTGACCGGTGAAATAGATGTGTTCGGCATATTTGCCATGATTTTCCATGGCGGTACCTACACAGCACCAGAAAGAATGGAATTTGTTGCTGTAATGCCGTTTGGTACCCTGGCGTAAGGGAATGAAATAACAATATTGGCCCGGCCCTTCGATCGAGGCCAGAATGTGATTGTATAAGGCACGCTCGTAGAAATCGGCATAGGATGGGTCTCCGGTCCAGGTGAACAGGTGTTGAGTCAGTTTTAGCATGTTGTAGACATTGCAGCTTTCTCCGGTGGCATCGGAGAGTTTGTCATTTAACTGATCTGCGGCACCAAAATATTCGGATATTCCATGGCTTCCGGTCACGTAGGAGTGGTGGTAAACGACCCGGTCCCAAAAGAACCTGGCAATCGAAGAATCCTCAGGATTACCGGTCAGTTCATAACGCCGGGCACAACCGATGACTTTGGGAATCTGGGTATTGCCATGTTTGCCGGCCAGATTATCTTCACCCTTAGCCAGCGGGTCAAGGACGGTGTGGTCGTGAAATTTGCGGGAAAGGGCCAGGTATTTTTCATTTTTGGTCAATGCATACAAATTAACCAGGGCATCATTCATCCCGCCGTATTCACATTTCAACATTTCCTGCCATTGTTCTTCCGTCAAGCCGGCAAATTTATCGTTAATCCAATCGGCAAACTTGATGGCGATTTCCAAAGCTTTCCGGTTTCCGGTGTATTGATAAACATCCAGTAATCCTGCGAAGACCTTGTGCAAATTATACCAGGGGGACCATAACCCATTCAGATCAAAGCCCCTGGAAACGATCTCACCCGATGCAATCACGCTCCAGGTGGAATCTTCTTTGGGAATCGCACCGACGTAGCCGGTTCCCCGCGCGGCCTGACAACGTGCAAGCTCGTCCACCACATAATCGGTGCGTTGTTTGTAGCCTTCCTGTCCGGTCGCTGCATACATCTGCGCACATCCGCTGAGGTAATGCCCCAGGCTGTGGCCGGAAAGCGTGCCTTCTTCCCATCCTCCGTATAGGTCTCCTTTGACCGGCAGTCCGGCAAATTCATGAAAACGATGCAAGAGACGGTCAGGATCCAGTTCCAGTAAATACTTGCCATTCATTTCCATGGCAACTTTGAAAGGCGAATCGAGTAATCGTACATCAGCGAGGGAAAATCCCAGCAAGGCAGGTTGAATGGCATCAGGAACCTTTTGCAATTGGGCCAATTCGGGAGTTGGCGCCATGTTTTGACTTTCGGCGTCAACTAAACAGGCAGCTAGCAGGATGAGAAGGTGAAGAACACCGCTTCGCATGAGATCGGATTTATGATTTGAATTCCGAAAATAGGAAAACGTCCCGCAAGAAACCGGAAGGGACGACACAAAAAAAATCCCCGCCCGAAGGCAGGGATATCAACAGGTCAATCAAAATTGACAAAAATCTTTAAAGGAACTTATTCATCAGCTGCCAGAAAGTCCGCCTTCGAACGGACCGTAATGGGCTCCTTTTTCGCTTTGGTTAACAGGCCGTTGATCACGGACAATTGGCTGTGAACGCTTTCCATTTGTTTTTGTGCATCGGCGAGCTTGCCGGAAAGTAGGGCGAGATTTTGCATTTGGGCATCGGTGGGCCGACCGTTGTAGCCCACTACTTCACTGTAGAGGGTTGAGATTTTCTCTCGCAACAAGGGTTCAGCCGTGCCCACATAGTTATCTCCGGTCATGACGACCAAGGGTTCCTTAAGCTTTTCCAATTCCATCATTAATCCAGGTAGCAGGTTGGCTATTTTTTTATTCACCGGGTTCGCCTGAAGCTTCTTGCCGGCCTCATGAAGATTGTCGATCTCATCCACCAGGTAAGCCAGGTCTTC
>JAGQXC010000003.1 GCA_020436785.1 Saprospiraceae bacterium
CAGCCAGGGACCTTTACTTTCACCGACATGGCGGTCCAGAAACCGTTGCCAGGCCGATTCATCCAAAATGCGGAAGGTCTCCTGAGCAGCGGCCCCCCGGATGGGTTTGGCGACCAGGGGAAGTCCTATTTTCTTAATGGCTTTTTGGGCATCGTCCTGATTGAGGACCTTGTAGTTTTTTGCGATAGGTACCTGGGATTTCTCCAAAACCTCCTTCATCCGCTTTTTGTTGCGGTAATTGCGGGCAGTTGCCGGCCGCATCCCAGGAATATCCAGCGATTCACGGATGGAAGCCACCAATTCCTGAACTTGTTCATTGACCACCAGACAACGGTTGATGGGGCCGATTTCATCCCGGAGCGATTTGCAAGCCTCCAGCATTTCCTGATAAGACTGAATGTCTTTTACTTTCCAGAAACGTCCAATACCAAGGCGGATGTCCTCCGGTAAATGCTCTTCGGCATCCTGGCTGATCACTGAAAGGCGAATGGGAGACCGCAACCGGCTGAGCCCGGCTAAGAATTGTTTGGCATTTTCTGTGAAAAAGGGAGTGATAAAGATCACATGCTTCATATCCGTCGGGTTATCCATTTAAATGTAGTCAATTCAAACACATTCCCCATGGAAGGAAGCTAATTTCAGGTTGGTGAGTCCGGACCTGTCAGCAGGATTTTTTTATTTTTAGGGAAGGCGGCCAATTCCGCCGTTATTATCCGTGAAACCCAATCTCAACATCAAATCCTGGTCAGCCGATGACCGGCCGCGCGAAAAACTCCTGCTGAAAGGCCCGGCCAGTCTTTCTCATGCCGAGCTGATCGCCATCCTCCTCGGATCCGGGATCCGGGGTACGACCGCCGTTGATCTGGCAAAGCAATTACTCATTGATCATCACTCACGTCTGGATAGACTGGGTCAGGCCAGTCTGCAAGAACTGATGGAATACAAAGGCATTGGGGAAGCCAAAGCAATAACCATCGTCGCCGCACTGGAATTGGGCCGGAGGAGGCAGGCGGAGGCGCCGGCTGTCCGCAGTACCATCACCTCCAGCCTGGAGGCGTATCAGTTTATCTATCCGCATGTTCAGGATCTGGATCATGAACGATTTCTGGTCCTGTTTTTGAACCAGGCTGCCCAGGTCCTGGCATTTGAAGCCGTGTCGCTGGGAGGAAGAGCCAGTACGTTGGTGGATGTGCGGGTTGTGTTCAAGAAAGCACTGGATCATCGTGCCACTTCCCTGATTGTTGCACACAATCACCCCTCCGGATCATTGCAACCAAGCCATCAGGATCGTACCATAACCGGGCAGCTGCTGGAAGCAGGAAAGGTGTTGGCCATACCACTTCGCGATCATTTGATCATTAGTAACCAGGGCTATTACAGCTTTGCCGATGAAGGACAAATGACATCTTAACATAACCGTTCTGCACGCATTTTGTTATTATTGCATTGTCGTCACTTATGGCTGGTAATAATAAAATTGATTTTAGTCTTTTAGGAAGGGTTTTGCAATTGACCAAACCCTATCGCTCCATCTTTTTCTGGACCGGATTTCTGGCCATCATCCTGGCGCCGCTGGGCACAGCCAGGCCCTACCTCATCAATGTCATGGTCGATAAATACATCGTGGTGGGAGATCTCCAGGGATTGATCCGTATGTCCATGGTTTTGGTCGTCCTCCTGGTCATTACCGCGCTGGCCCGTTACGCGTTCAATTACCTGAGTAATTGGTTAGGACAGTTGGTTATTAAAGATTTACGTATAAGTGTATTTAATCATATTATCCATTTGGGATTGCCGTATTTTGACCGGACGGCCATCGGACAGTCAACCACCCGTACCATTAACGACATCGAAACCATCAACAGTATTTTTACGCAGGGTACAGTGACCATTGTTGCCGATCTATTGGGCATGGTTGCCGTTCTGGTTATTATGTTCATTACTTCAGTCAAGTTGACCCTTATCTGTCTGATCGCCTTGCCCTTCCTGATTTGGGCGGGGTATGTCTTCAAAGAAAAAGCCAAAGCTTCCTTTCAGATAGTCCGAACCAAGATCGCTCAGATGAATGCATTTCTCAATGAGCGCATCACCGGCATGCGGATTGTTCAGATCTTCAATGCAGAAGAGCAGGAATCCCGCAAATTCCGATTGATCAACCGGGATTATACCCAGGCTAACCTGGACACCAATTTTTATTATGCGATTTTTTTCCCAGCCGTGGAATTGATTGCGGCAATGACTCTGGCGTTGATGGTTTGGTGGGGTGCCCGGGGAGCGCTGACCGGACAGGTCACCATTGGCGAGCTGATTGCATTTCCCATTTACCTGACGATGTTGCTGCGTCCAGTTCGTATGCTGGCAGACCGCTTCAATACCTTGCAAATGGGATTGGTAGCCGCCGATCGTGTATTTGGCATCCTGGACAAAGAACATGGTCTGAAAGACAATGGTCAGATTGCCGTTGAGCAAGTCGCGGGCCATATAGAATTTGACCGCGTGACCTTTAGCTACGACGGAGAAGTGGATGTCCTGAAGGATGTGTCCTTTGAGGTACAGCCAGGGAAGACACTGGCGGTGGTCGGTCATACCGGTTCCGGCAAGTCGACATTGATCAATTTATTGAATCGATTTTATCATCTCAAGAATGGAACGATCCGGGTGGATGGTATCGCGCTGGAAGAATACGACATGCGCACCTTGCGTCAGCGGATGGCTCTGGTCCTGCAGGATGTATTCCTGTTTACCGGATCGGTGTTCGACAACATTACCCTGCGAAATGAAAACATCACCCAGGAAGAAGTGATTGACGCTTCCCGTCTGATCGGAGCCCATGAATTCATCGAAAAATTACCGGGAGGATACGATTTTGTCGTCATGGAACGGGGGAATAATTTATCCATGGGGCAACGGCAATTGATTTCCTTTGTTCGGGCCCTGGTGTTTAATCCCAACATTTTGATTCTTGATGAGGCTACTTCATCCATCGACACCGAGACCGAGGCGGTGATCCAATATGCGATTGAAACATTGATCGCCAAGCGCACTTCCATCATCATCGCTCACCGGTTGTCGACCATACGGCATGCCGATCAAATTATGGTTCTTGACAAAGGCGAGATCAGGGAGATGGGGACCCATGAAGAATTGTTGCGTATCAATAACGGCTTTTACAAAAAGCTCTATGATATGCAATTTGCTGACCTGCAACCAGCCATATAAATGGACCATCTTTCATTTCGGTTATCCGACGACGATAAGCTGCGAATGAACGATGCCATGAAGCTCGATGAGCAAGATCCATTGCATCATTTCCGCAGTCGCTTTTTGTTTCCTTCGGATTCCCGAGGACAGCCCAAGACCTATTTTTGTGGTAATTCACTGGGGCTGCAACCGGATACCGCTAAAGCCAGTGTGGAACAGGTGTTGGAAGCCTGGCATCACCTCGCTGTCGATGGACATTTTACCGGCCCGCATCCGTGGATGGAATACCACCGCCGATTGGCTGGTCCGATGGCTGACATCGTAGGGGCAAAGGAGGAGGAGGTCACAATCATGAACACCCTGACCACAAACGTTCATTTGGCTTTAGGCAGTTTTTATCGACCTACCGGGCAACGCACTAAAATACTTCTCGAGGCGGATGCCTTCCCTTCGGATCGTTATGCGGTAGAGTCCTGGGTTAAGCTCCATTGCCTGGATCCGGAAGTAGATATTCATTTATTACAGGCCGATGCACAGGGTTATCTTTCACCGGATCTGATCCACGATGCGATCGTGAAAGCTGGAGACCGGTTGGCCTTGGTATGGCTTGGTAATGTGAATTATTATACCGGCCAATATTTGCCGATGGACCTGATTTCCGGTTGGGCACACGAAGTAGGCGCCCTGGCTGGTTTTGATCTTGCACATGCAGCAGGCAATGTTCCTTTGAACCTGCATGACGACAGCGTGGATTTTGCCACCTGGTGTACCTATAAATACCTGAATGGTGGTCCTGGAAGCATTGCCGGATTTTATGTCCATGAGCGTTGGAATGCCCATCCCCGTTTAGCAGGGTGGTGGGGGCAGCAACGTTCCACCCGGTTTGATATGCGCACACCTTTTATGCCCGAGCCGGGAGCGGAGGGGTGGCAAATCAGTAATCAGCCGATGCTGTCCATGGCTCCACTCCAGGCTTCGCTGGCTTTGTTTCAGGAAGCTGGTAGGGAACGACTGCGGGAAAAGTCCCTGACTTTGACCAGTTATTTGGAACAAATGCTGGGCAAAATCCACCTGCCGGGCATGCAAATCCTGACACCTGCACAACCCGAAGAGCGCGGGTGCCAACTGTCTGTCTACATCCCACAACATGCTGAAGAAATTTACCGTCGTTTGCTTGCATCCGGAGTGATTGTTGATTTTCGAAAACCACAGGTTATCCGGGTAGCTCCGGTACCGCTTTACAACTCCTTCCAGGATATCTGGAAGCTAGGCCACCATTTACAAGACATTGTCCGGCAAGTTCATCATTCCTGAGCGGGCGTGAGGGTACAGGTCAAAACCGGCGAACAGCTTCCAGAAATTGATCGATGTGACTTTCATCGATTGCCCTACTGATGAACCAGGATTCGAACGCACTGGGTGGCAAATGGATACCAGCTGCCAGTAAGTGGTGGAAAAAACGACTGAAAGATTGCCGGTCGGAAGTCAGGGCAGACGAAAGATCTCCAACTGGTCGATCCGTGAAAAAGAGACTGATCATCGACCCAACCCGGTTGACCTGTACATCCTGTCCTTTTTCTGCAAACCTTTTTAACAATTCCGTTTCCAACGTACGACCAACTTGTTCCAGGTGATCGTAAATTTCCGGCTGGAGCTGAAGCAAACGCAGCGTGGTCAGTCCGGCCGTCATGGCCAAAGGATTTCCCGACAGGGTTCCGGCCTGATAGACCGGTCCCGCCGGTGCCAGCAGATCCATGATGTGTGCTTTGCCGGCACAGGCTCCTACCGGAAGTCCTCCGCCAATGATTTTCCCATAGCACACCAGGTCCGGATCCAGGTGGTAGATGTTTGCTGCTCCCTGCCAACTTAAACGGAAACCAGTCATCACCTCATCCAGAATAAACAAAGCGCCGTGGGTACGGCACAATTCCTGAACAGCTTGTAAATAAGATGAATGTGGGGGTACACAACCCATATTCCCGGAGACCGGTTCGAGAATGACACCTGCAATGGATTCCGGAAATTCTTCGAACCACCGCTCCATGCTTTGCAGGTCATTGTAATCAGCAACCAGGGTATACCGGGTGGTTTCCTCAGGTATGCCCGGGCTGGATGGATGACCTAAAGTGAGTGCGCCACTGCCAGCTTCCACCAGGAATGGATCAGCATGGCCATGGTAGCACCCGCGGCACTTGATGAAATATGGGCGCCCCGTGTGTGCGCGGGCAAGCCGGATCGCCGTCATGCAGGCTTCTGTGCCGGAATTGACCATGCGGATCCGCTCAATCCATGGGATACCATCCACCACCAGTTTGGCTAATTCCAACTCCAATTCGGTCGGCGTACCGTAGCTGAAAGACTTTCCTGCCTGCGTACGGACCGCTTCCACCACATCCGGGTGGGCATGACCAAGGATCATGGGACCCCAGGAATTGATCAGATCCATATAGCCGTTTTCATCCTGATCATAGAGCCAGGCGCCTTCGGCACGATGAACGACCACCGGATCGCCGCCCACTCCCTGGAAGGCCCGTACCGGAGAATTAACCCCGCCCGGAAGATAACGTGAGGACTCTGCAAAATACCGGGAACGCTTGGATGAAGTCACGATAGCCATGGCAGTGTTTGTTCGGCAAAATAAGTAATGATGACATCCGCTCCTGCTCGTTTGATGGCAATGAGGGTTTCCTGAATGGCACGCTCTTCCTGAAGCCATCCTTTTTCAGCAGCCGCCTTGATCATGCTGTATTCTCCGGAAACCTGGTAGGCTGCTATGGGTACGGGAGATACTGCCCGGATGCGGGTGATGATGTCCAGATAAGCGAGTGCTGGTTTTACCATCACCAGGTCAGCCCCCTCTTCAATATCCGCCAGGGTTTCTTTGATGGCTTCACGGGCGTTGCGGTAATCCATCTGGTAAGTAGATTTATCCCCAAAGCCGGGTGCCGAATCCAGGGCGTCCCGAAATGGGCCATAGAAGGCAGATGCATATTTGGCAGAGTACGCCAGGATGCCGGTTTGCAGATAGCCTGCTTTATCCAGGGCACGTCGCAAGGCCAGTACACGGCCGTCCATCATGTCCGATGGAGCGACAAAATCTGCACCCGATGCAGCATGCAGGACTGCCATTTGCGCAAGTACTTCCACGGTCGGATCGTTGACGATCTCACCGTCTTTAACCAGGCCGTCATGGCCATAGGAAGAGTAGGGATCCAAAGCGATGTCGGTAAACAGCGTACACTCCGGAAATACTGATTTGATTTGAGCAATGGCAGCAGGAAACAAGCCGGAAGGATCCAGTGCACCCAAACCGGTGTTGTCCTTGGCAGCGGTCGAAATCTTTGCGTATAAGATGAAACGTGTCAGTCCCTTGTTCATATAATCCTCCATCCTTCGCAGCAAAGCCTGCGGTGCGTAACGGAAGTATCCGGGCATCGAATCGATCGGTTGTTGTTCCGGGCCCTCGCCGGTGACGAAAAGAGGCACGACCAGATCGTTTCGGTGCAACTGAGTCTCAGCCACCAAATCGCGCAGGTCAGGACTGGTTCGCAAACGGCGGTGTCTTGTAAGAGGAAAAGTGGACATTAGGCAATTTTAAATTGATGATAAACTTTTACCAGAGAGGATAAATCAGGATGTGGACTGGTATGAACTTCTCTAAAATGCAACGCTCTGGCCGTTGTTGCGGTGGACGGTCCAATACAAAAGATCGGCTTGTTCAGCAAATCGCTGCCAAGATGTGATTGGAATGCCTGTAAGGTAGCACTGCTGAATGCCCAGATGCTTGATACCTCCCCGGGGGGCAATTCGACGGTCAGTGACCGGTAATTATAAACCACTTCTTCATGCAGTGAGATCTGGTTTGCCAGGCAATAAGACCGGATTTGTGGCCGGTGAAGTGCTCCGCAAAAATAGATCCATTCTTCAACAGGAAATGATGACAAGCCAGGAAGCAACGATTTGACCTCTTCGTACATCCCGGTGACCTGCCAGCCTACTTGACCTAAATGGTCAGCACTTCGCTTTCCAACGGTCAGGATGGGGCGGATTTCGGATGGTTTCATCAGGTAAGGAGCGACTGTTTCCACGGCCCGCTTGCTTGTGAAGATCCAGCCCGTATGCTTTTTCTTTAACTGTTTGGATAAGGCAGCTGGATCAACGCAAGGGTAATATTCGAAAACAGGTAAAAAGTGCGCCGGAATGGCATGTTTTTCCAGTAGTAAGCGGTCTTCCACCGAGGCTTGTTTTAGAAGTAAGGCAGTCATTTAACCTGATTTTGCGTAAGTGCGATCACTTTCCTGGACATAGCCTGCACTTGTGGCACGGCTTCGGCGACAGGGCAATTAATGGTTTCTTGCCAGATCCGTACTCCATCCGGCTCATGGACACTGCCGGTAAAGGAGGTCATGCCATCGCTTACCTGCGCAATTGCCCCTACGGGTGCCTGACAGGCCATTTCAATGGCACGCATGAACAGCCGTTCGAGGTGAATACATTCCCAGGTAGGTTTGTCATTAATGGATCCCAGCATCTCCTTGATTTTCGAATCATTCTCCCGGCAACAGATACCGATCACACCTTGTCCCGGCGCCGGAATCATCCAATCCAGGTCCCGGGCATCACCAGGCAACAAACCGATGCGATCCAGGCCGGCTTTGGACAGGATCAGTCCATCCCATGCATTGGATGCAAATTTTTTCATGCGCACCTCCATGTTTCCGCGAATGTCCACGAATGTCGTTTTGGGATAACGTTCTTTCCACTGGGCTTTCCTCCGAGAGCTGCTGGTGGCAATGGTATTCGGCCGATCAAATTGAAAACCGGGTTTGGTGATTAAAACATCCATCCAATGATCGCGAGGCAAGACGGCGACCAGTTGGGTCCCTTCAGGCAGGAGTACCGGCAGATCTTTCAGTGAATGGACGGCCACATCTACCTTGCCATCCAGTAATGCCTGGTCGATGGCCTTGGTGAACACACCCCTCTCCGGAAATCGATCCAGTGGAGTTCGCTGATCTTTATCGCCTTGGGTATGGATTACTTTTACGGTAGAAGAACACGCATGGACAAGAAGTGCATCATGAACCTGTTGGGCCTGCCACAAGGCAAGTGTGCTTCCACGGGTTCCTATGCGGAGAGGCTGCATGATACCCTGTTTTGCGAACCGGTGATGCGGGCCCTCTTTTCTTCCCAATCCGCCCAGGCCTGGATAAAATCGGCAATGATCAGTTCAACCTTGTGTACTTCCGTTTTCCGGCATCCCAAGGTTATTTTTACACCGGCTGCCAGTACGTCCAGGTGTTTGTACCCCCGTGTATGGGGTGACGCAATAAAATTAGCCGGGATCCCCAGATCAAAAATCAGGGTATGCCCTTCCGGGAGGTGAAAGACCGGCTGGTCCAGCTGGAGGGCAGATATCACGGCATCGTAACGGGTCAGGGAGGTGCCGGGATCAGGTAGCAAGGAAGATCGCCCTCCGGTCTCAGCGGCAATCCGTCTGGCCTTTTCCGGGCACCGCGATGCCACCGTCAAATGCCGGCCAGGGAGGTGTTTATTCAGGTATTTGATGCAGAGCAATGCCATGGCTCCGGTACCCATAACCAATATTCGGGGAGTGTTGCCGGAAATTTCCCGTATTTTTTGACTGATGGTGTATGGAATGGAGGTCGTGCCGAGATTGAAGTTTGTCGAGTTACGGATTTTCCGGCTGCAGGCGATGGCACTGTTGGTGATCCGCTGCCAGATTCCGTCCAGGGTTCCCGCTCTCCTGGCTTCCTGAGCAGCCTCTTTGAGCTGCCCCAGAATTTCATTGTCGCCTGGTACTTTCGCATCCAGGCCACAGGCGACTTCGTAAAGATGGGTAAGCATCTCCCGACCATGATGGTGGACCATGATTCCATTGGGAAAATTCACCTCCGGACAGATCGATTGCCAGAGTTCTGAGACCCGGGTGGAAGAGGTACCATTAAAATAGATTTCTGTACGGTTACAGGTACTTAAAATGAATCCGCTTAGTCCGATTCCGCAGGCAAGCCGGTAGAAGGCATTCTTTCGTTCTCCATGAAGACTCACGGCCCCCCGGATGTGGTAATCAGCCTGATGATGATTGAAGCCAATCATTTGATATCCTCGTAATATATTCATGATCCGGTTTCGGCCAGTTTAAAAATTAATCCGTCCATCCGGTCGTGGATGGCCAGCTGACAGCACAGCCGGCTGTTGGATTGCACCAGAAAAGCCTGATCAAGCATGTCTTCCTCTGCCTCGCCGGGAAGACCCAGGTCGTGGTCAGAGAGCACATACCCATGGCAACTGGCACAAAGGGCCATGCCACCGCAGGTACCTGCGACAGGTAGTTCGGAAGCTCGGCATAGTTCCATCAGATTCAATCCGAGATCGGTGGGAGCTTCCAGTACGTGGGAGCGGTCCTCCCGGTCAATGATCGTAATGTGAATTCCAGGTTTCATAAGTCCAGAGGATTATAAAGCTTCGATACCGTTAACCGTTGTGTATTTAAATTGAAGTTTCCGGTCAGGATGGATGCGTTTGAAGGCGGATTGCACCATGAGGGTGGCTTCATGGAATCCGCAAAGGATCAGTTTGAGTTTTCCCGGATAAGTATTGATGTCTCCGATCGCATATATTCCGGGGATGTTGGTGGAATAATCCTGTGTATTGACTTCGATGGCATTCTTGTCGATTTGTAATCCCCAGTCTCCGATCGGCCCCAACTTGGGGGACAAACCGAACAAGGGCAGAAAATAGTCGGCGGCCTGTACGATCGGGGCCTGTCCATCACGCGCGATCACCACTCCTTGCAGTTTGCCATTGCCTGACAATCCGGTGACTTCTGCATTGGTGATCAGTTGGACGCGTCCGCTATCGGCCAGTGCATGGATTTTTTCCACCGAATCCGGGGCGCCGCGAAAAGCAGACCGGCGATGCACCAGTGTAACCTCACGGGCGATATCTGCCAGAAATATGGTCCAATCGAGTGCGGAGTCTCCTCCTCCTGCCAGGACCACACTTTGATTACGGAATTTTTCAGGATCGCGGATGATGTAGTCCACACCGTGCGCCTCAAAATGCTCCAACCGTTCCAGCGGCGGCTTGCGGGGTTCAAAACATCCCAATCCCCCGGCTATGGTTACCACCGGTGCTTTGATCCGGGTACCGGCACTGGTCGTCAGGATGTATTTGCCTTCATGGTCCTGTTCCAGTTGTTCGGCCCGCTCACCCAGGGTGAAGCCAGGCTTGAAAGGAGCAATTTGTTCCATCAGGTTATCGATCAGTTCTCCGGCAAGGATGCTGGGTAAACCCGGGATGTCGTAGATCGGTTTTTTGGGATAGATCTCGGCGCATTGCCCTCCGGGTACCGGCAAGGCATCGACCAGGTGGCAACGTAATTTGAGCAAGCCGGCTTCAAATACAGTAAACAGCCCACAGGGTCCGGCACCAATAATGAGGATGTCGGTTTCGATCATGCGTGTTCGTGTTTGGTAAAATATTTAAGGTGTAATCCACATTCTGTTTTGGTTTTGCCGGCCCAGCGACC
>JAGQXC010000321.1 GCA_020436785.1 Saprospiraceae bacterium
ATATCTGGTTATTTGTATATATGTTTGTCTGGGTTCATCCTAAATCTAAAATCACGAATCCTTCAATCGCAAATCTGGATAGCTGTATAGCTGTTGATTTGTGTATTTGTATATGTGTGTGTCTGGGTTCATCCCTAAATCTCAAATCATGAATCCTTCAATCGTAAATCTGTAAATGTGTATATCTGTTGATTTGTGTATCTGTATATGTGTGTGTGTCTGGGTTCATCGCTAAATCTAAAATCACGAATCCTTAAATCGCAAATCTGGATAGCTGTATATCTGTTGATTTGTGTATTTGTGTATCTGTATATGTGTATATCTGGTTATTTGTATATGTGTGTGTCTGGGTTCATCCTAAATCTAAAATCCAAAATCCTTTAATCGTAAATCGTAATATCAAAGCTCCACCCTCGCGCCGACCCGGAAACTCCGCGGCATTCCGGGGTAATAATACCTTGGAGCTGCCCCGCCAAAACTGCCCGCGTTGATGAGAAACATCGACGCATACAACGTATTGGTCAAATTATCGACCTGGCCAAACAACTCCAGTTGTCTGGAGCCAAAACGAAAGGTCCTACCGGCATTAAGGTGCATCAGAAAATAACCATCACCCCAGGCCGATTCATCATCCCGTAAAGTCAACCGGTCCTGACCGATCAACTGGACCAGGGCATGCCAACGATGTTTCCAATCCCAGGCGACCCGGTAATTGACCCGGTGACGCGGTGTCCCCGGTAAGCGCAATCCACTGTAGTCATTATCTCCGTCCTTGAAATCCAAAAAATGATAATCCGCAAAGGTATAGGCCAGCGTTTGGGTGACGGTGTGGTTACCAAGTTCCCAGGGATAGCTCGCCAAGATCTCTGCCCCAAACATCCCGGATGACCCGGCATTGATCACTTTGGAGATGGTTTCCGTCAGTCTGCGTAATACCAATTGGTCGCGAATCCACATGTAATAGACATTGGCTTGAAATTGCAGTCGGGATTGCCCCGGTGAAAACACATATTGCCCCTCCAGGTTCCAGCCTTTTTCCGGCAGCAAGCCGGGGATCAGTGTCCGGTCTTCATTACGGACAACGTCCGGCCCGGGATGGGAAACGCCCTTATTTAATAACAAATGCACCTGGTGACCGGAGGAGGACTGGTGTGAAATACGCAGACCCGGTGATAAAATCCAGGGAAATTCATAATCCTCGACAAAGGTATAACCTACGCGCTGCCATTGAGCATTCACGGCAAACGTCCACGCATCCACCGTCCAACTCCATTGACCGAAAACATCCAGATGCCGACGCGTCTGATTGTCGGTATTCAGATAGGCACCGGGGCCTGATTCTCCTGTCTCATAGTAATCATCAGTGACTCCTTCCCGCTGTCCTTCCGCTCCCAACACTGCCTGCATTCGTCCGTCTTCATATTGCCAGAATGTACGCCATCCGATTAAATTGTGGAGATCATCCAACGAATCAAATGGTCGCCGTTCAAAACCATCATGGCGATTCTGATAGATGGCGGCATGCCAGCTTTGCCGGTCATTGATGGCAAAGGCGTAATGCAGTCCGCCCACGAGACGAGTGTAATATTCATAACCCTGGACACCGGCCCAATTGGCAGCTGCAGCTCCCGGATTGCTCCGAAAAGTCGCTTCATTGATCGAACTGGCCAGGTACCCTTTGGTCTCAATCCACTGGATCATCCACTGCAAGACGTGTCGGCCATGCAACCACTGCCCCAGTGTGGCCAGGTTATCGCGACGATAAAATTGATTCTCCCGGAACCCATTACTGACCTGTCTTGCCTGACTAATACTGACCTGCAATTGCTCGCTGGGCCGTAACTGAATCCGGTTGCGCAACGACCACAATCCGTAGGAACCCGTCAATAATTGTCCCTGGTAAGCGATTGCGCGATCGGTTTGTAACCGGCTGATCAAGTGAATAGCTCCACCCAGGCCCGCATTAAATAAAGCAGAGGTAGGTCCCCGGTAAACCCTGATCTCATCGGCCAATTGCAAATCCATATCCTCCAGCGTCGATTCACCCGCCCCATCGGTCAAAGGAATGTGATTCCAGTAGGCCCGGACCTTATCGGTACCAAACAAAGTACGGCTTCCAGCCCCCCGAATGGTAATCCGGTTGGTGTTGTTTTGACCGGTTTGCATATAGACGCCTGGCAGTGCATTTAAACTTCGCTCCACGGAGAGAGGATCCAATGCTTCAATGGTTCGCTGACGGATCAATTGCGGCTGCAGGGTGGCACTTTGCCGGGGCAGGTAAGCTTCCACCTCCACCACATCCATGGAAAGAATGAATGGCTGCATGGTAATGCTCAACGATGGCTCACCTACCCATTTCAGCAGTAATTCAAAATAATCCGGCTTCCAGAAGCGCATCAGACTATCCGCGGGAATCACAACTCGAAACATCCCAATGGAATCCGTTCGCGCCAGGGTATCTCCGCTCCGGCTCAATAGGGCCACACGAGCAACCGGATCTCCCGATAATTCGTCGTGAACTGTCCCCGAGATCCTCGATTGACCGAAGCCATGACCTACCACAAGTAATGAGGATAGTAGAATCAAAGCGCGAATTGTACCCATAGATTCAAATGTAGTAAGTATCGTTAAATATGTGATGCAAGGTCTTTAATTATCACTCGTAAATGACATCCAATACCATCCGGAACAAGATATCGCTCCTGTAACCAAGCTGCAGGCACTTCACTGAATCCATGTTGGATTACATTAAATTATTTCTTTATGCGTTTTGGATCTGACCCGGACAACAATTACCTTTGAACAAAATGCGTCCAACAATTTTCGAGGAGTTTTCCGACTACCGTTTCGATCCCCACCAATTTGACACCGCAGCCGCCTACAGGCGGATTCTCACCCAATTGGTCCGCTATCTGGAATACCGGAAAAGGCTGAACATTTGTGAGCCTCCGGAAGAGATCCTGTGTTATCTGAAAATGCTTTTAAAAGATGAGGGTTTGGAAAAATCCCTGGAAGAAGATGACTGACCGGTTAGTAAATATTCTCCAAAACCGGGTCGTGCATCTGAACAAAATGTTAAACGGAATGGGCTACAAACACCTGCATTAACAAGGCATTAATGGATTGGGTTAAGGTATATCTAAAGCACATCATGGGTATAGGGTGAGGTCATTATTTGCCGGAACTTATGGATAGATCGATTGAGTAAACCTAAAAAATGACTGAACATGAAAAAGAGCTTTACCTATGTCATCGTTTGTTGCCTGTTGGCTACCGCATGCAGTAAAGAATTCAGAATCCGGCGTAAAGAAGACAAGCTACTGGGCCGGTGGCAATTTGAGAAAGTCTATTACAAACGGGACAATGCCTTATTCCGGAGCAACATCACGGACGAGTATGCCGGTGATGTGATCGAATTTTTCCCCAACTATGGAGCACTTTATGACGATGTATCCCTGCGGGCGACCTTTGAAGGCGATTGGCAGATTTATGCGGACAAAGACGTCTACTACACCGATGACGGATCCGACTCAGACTGGGAATTTTTCCTCGACATGTGTTTTGATGACTTCATTGCCGGTGAATCATTTTGTTATCTGGGCAGCATCTGCCGCTTAAGTTTGAATCATTTGAACATCGAAGCACAAGACCGGCGGGGAAAATTCACCTTTAAACTCCGCCGTCTGTGATCGGCAAACATAGGGACACAACGGGTTCATTGGTTATCTTTGATCAAAGAACCAAACCATGGACCGGAGAACCTATTTAACCACCTCGACCCTCGCGGCAATAACCATCGGTTTTCCTAAGGCTTCATTCACTACCGGAGCTGCCAATCCATTAAAGGTCGTGGTGTCCGGCGCTCACCCGGACGATCCCGAGACTGGTTGCGGAGGCCTGATCGCCTTGTTGACCGATGCAGGGCATGAGGTGGTCATTGCCTACCTCACCCGGGGTGAAGCCGGAATTGAAGGGGTCGGACAGGAGGAAGCGGCCACCATACGTACTGCGGAAGCCCGGGAAGCCTGCAACCTGCTGGGGGGAAAACCGCATTTCCTCGGACAGGTGGACGGCTCGACCTACATCAACCAGGATGCCTATACCCAGGTGTGGCAGTTTCTAATGGATCACAAACCGGACCTCATCCTGACGCATTGGCCGATGGATAGCCACCGGGATCATCGCATTTGCTCGATGCTGACCTACGATGCCTGGTTGCGGATGGAGGCCAGGCCGGCATTGTATTATTATGAAGTGATGACCGGGATCCAGTCGCACAACTTTCAACCGAC
>JAGQXC010000322.1 GCA_020436785.1 Saprospiraceae bacterium
GATTGGCAACAACCTCTACTGGCACAATGAGATCCAGTACCGCAATCACAACTGGGGCGGCGACCTTGAGCAGCTCCTGCTCCGTACCGGGCTGGGAATGAACCTGAGTGAAAACAATAACACCCTGCTGTTGGGTTACGGTTACATCGTCAGTCAGCCCTATCACCAAAATGAAAAATCGGAAATCCTCGAACACCGCATCTTCCAGCAATTCATTAATAAAGACAACCTCGGCCGGGTTGCCATCCAAAACCGTTACCGGCTGGAAGAACGCTTTGTTGCTGACGATTATAAAATGCGGTTCCGCTATTTCATGGGATTTAACATACCGGTCTCACAGAAACGGATGGGACCGCAGACCCTCTATTTATCTCTTTACAATGAAATCTTCCTGAATCTCAATACCCCCGTTTTTGACCGCAACCGGGCTTACGGTGCCCTGGGCTATACCATCAACAACCACCTGAAAGTGGAAGCCGGGTACATGCTGCAGCTCTACGACAACAACCATCGCGGTCAGTTTCAATTGGCCCTTTTTAATTCGACGCCCTTGGTGAAAAAAGACCGGTCGGAAACCGGACGCTAAATTCCCGGCCTGTGAAAAAGGCCGGAAAGAAATCACCTTACTATAAACCCTGACGATTCACGGGCGTTAGTCCTATACAGATCTGCCTGCTTGGGGAACATCCGTTACGCAACGGTTTGCGAAAATTATCAAATCAATCCTCGTATGGAAGAACATCTCGTAACTGTAAAATCGGTTGAATTTGTGACTCATGATGTGTTGGGCATCAAGGTGAGTAAACCCGCCGGTTATAACTTTATCCCGGGACAAGCCACTGAAATTGCCATCAACAAACCTGGTTGGCGTGACGCCCGCCGTCCGTTTACCTTTACCAACCTCCCCGAAGAAGATCATCTGGAATTCACCATCAAGACCTATCCGGAAAAACAAGGCGTCACGAACGAATTGCTGCATCTGAAAGCGAATGACGAATTACTCCTCCACGATGTTTTCGGGGCAATCAATTACCAGGGGCCCGGTTTGTTCATTGCCGGAGGAGCCGGTATCACGCCCTTTATCGCCATTTTTCGCCAGCTGCAAGCCACCAATCAGGTCACCGGAAATCGCTTGTTATTTGCGAACAAAACACGCGCGGACATCATCCGTGAAGACTGGTTTCGCGATCTGCTGGGTGATGCCTTCATCAACGTCCTTTCGAAAGAAAAAGCATCCGGTTACCGGCATGGATTTATCGGACAAGAGCTGATCCGGGAAAACATCCTGCCAGAGGATCCGCACTTTTACCTCTGTGGTCCTCCACCCATGATGGACGCGATCCAAAAACATTTCGAACGGCTTCAGATCAATCAGCACGCCGTAGTTCTTGAAGTCTAAGATCATTCCCGGGCCGAAAATATTCTTACTGGTTGCATGCGGAATGAACCAAAGCATTGATGGTTGCCGGGCTCTGCCGTTGTTCCGAAAAAGTCACATCTAACCGCTTACCGCGTTTTAAGTTTAAACGATCATTCATCGCTGACTTTTGATGCAGAGGAATGGACGGTTCCCGTCAGGACCTGAATATTACGCTGGATCCGGCATTTGCACAACAGGTGATGTCTGAAGAAAATTCATGACTAAAATGAACAAGTCGTTATTTGTCTTCGCCTGCCTGTTTCTGGTTTCCTTGTTCCACTGTAAGCCTGAGGACGAACCCCAGGGCCCGGTGCTGACCAGCCTGGTCATTGCGGCCAGCCAGGGAACAAGGTTGGATTTATCCCTCCAGGAAACCACCCAACTCGTCGCCACCGGACGCGATGCATCCAACCAAACCATCCAAATTGACGAACCGGTAACCTGGCAGGCAAACAATACCAATGTTTCCGTGGATGCAACCGGCCTGGTTAAAAGCATGGCGGTCGGAAAGTCTGCCATTACGGCGCGGACAGGAAATGTGAGCAAACAAATCGAACTATCCGTCTGGGACAGTTCCCTGCCACACACGGAAATATTCATCAGCGATGCCGGGCCCAACTACCAGGCTCCCTGGCAAATCCTGCGGGTGTACGATGACGGAGACTATACGGAAGTATTTACCAGTTCGAACGTCGGTTGGCCGCAGGATATCGTGGTCCTTGAAAGTGAGGGAGTTGTCCTGGTATCCAATTATACGACGAACGACATCACCAAGTTCAATCTGAACGATGGCGCTTTTTTGGGAGTTTTCGCCACCGGGTTGAATGCCCCGACCCGTATGGAGATCGGACCTGACCGTCTTCTTTATGTCCTGGAATGGAATGGCACAGGATATGTCCAGCGATTTCAATTGGATGGTACACCACTGGGGCGATTCACCGATGCAGGTGTCAATGAAAGCATCGGAATGGCCTGGGACAACCAGCGCAATTTGTATGTCTCTTCATTCAGTCAGGGAAATGGGAGTTCCTTTGTTCGCAAATTTGACCGCGATGGCCATGATCAGGGTTATTTTATCCATACGGACCTGCAGGGAGCTACCGACATTTGGTTTGATGGCAATGACCTGTTGGTAAACGATTATTCCCTGGGGGTTGTCAAGCGATTCGATCAGTCCGGAGCATTTGTCAGCAATTTCATCACCGGACTCAACCTGAATGAAGGCATTGATCACCTGACTAACGGAAATATTTTGATTGGTAACGGCGGCACCCATACCGTAAAGCTCTATACGGCCGGAGGGGCCTTCATCAAAGATCTCATCCCGATGGGCACCCAGGGATTGGCTACGCCCAATGCCGTCACCGTACGTAATGTTATTCCTTAGCTCTGACTGGAACCAACCCAAAAAAAAGTGCCCTACCGGAAGCCAACCCAAACTTCTTCCTGGAAAATGGGCTGAATTTCATCGATGGACAGGACTTGATTTTGTACGACTCAATGTAATACCTTTATGGTCATTCATATTCTGTCTATTTGCCACCGGATATAATCATCAAGCGCATCTATGAACCCTGTTTGCCAGAAGACGGTTACCGCGTCCTGGTGGACCGGATCTGGCCTCGTGGCCTGTCCAAACAAGATGCCCGGCTGGATGAGTGGAATCGTGATATTGCCCCCTCCACCGAATTGCGCAAATGGTTCGATCACCGGGCGGAACGCTTTGCCGAATTCAGTAAGCGCTATGAATCGGAATTGCAAGCCTCTGTCAAGGACTTACTGCGATTGAAAGAAGTCACTCATCAACAAAGATTGTGCCTGCTGTATAGCGCCCGTAATGAACTATTCAATCAGGCTGTCGTACTGCAGCAAGTGATCAATTCCCTTTAATATTGCATGGTTTTGACCGATTCCTGATAGGCCGATGGCGACATTCCGGTGTGTGACTTGAAAAATCTGGAGAAATAAAACGGATCATTAAATCCCAATTTAAAGGCAATTTCTTTCAGCATTAAATTTTCATACTGGATGATGCGTTTTGCCTCCGAGATCATTAATCCGTATAAAACATTTTGTGCGGTTTTTCCAGTATGTAATTTAGCCAGTTCGTTCAAACGCGTGGTGGTGGTTTGCAATTGCTGAGCAATTTCAGCTAGCGGATAATTCTGCTCGAAATGATTACGAATAAATTCCAAAAAACGAAGAAATAATGCATCCGGCTTCCAGACCTCTCCTCCTGACCTGATTTTAGCCCGGTTAATTTCCACGAGGATCAACCCGATGCGTGCATGGATGGTCGTCAGGTATTGAAAAGGT
Source organism: Saprospiraceae bacterium (assembly GCA_020436785.1). Lineage (GTDB taxonomy): Bacteria > Bacteroidota > Bacteroidia > Chitinophagales > Saprospiraceae > JAGQXC01. Next base: position 3,737 of record JAGQXC010000322.1, read on the forward strand.
TGTGTTTGTAATTCCTCCGCGATGATGGACAGATGATCAACAATGGCATGAGGTTCGGCGATCGCGATCACTTCATTGTAATCAAAATGACAGAATAAACTGTTTTGAAAGATCAGCTCAATATCGGTATCGGATTTACACATAAAATCATAGGTAAATTCCAAAACAAATCCCGCCGCTCCGGCAACGTCCAGGAAGGCATGATACTGTCCCGAAGTGATGGTTAGTGCTTCATTTTTCCGGACGGTGATTTCTTTATGATCAACCACCATGCTGATCCTTCCTTCACTACACCAGACCAGCAGGTATTTTTTCATCCTGGTGGGGTTGTTCAATGAAATGCTTCGGATGTCGTACAGATCGACCATCAATTACAATTTAATAAGGAAACGGATGATGTTCTTACACATAACGGTCCAGCGATTGCAACATGACGGACTTGGCGGAATCCGTCAAATTCTGATAGCTCCAAAACCCATACACTTCATCAAAATCCAGGCTGGCCATCAGGGTCCGGATGCGTTGTACTTCCCGGACAGGCAAAGGAATTTTGTTGGGGTAACTGTACATGACCGAAAAATGCTTCCTGCTTGGTGAAAGATTAAACGTGTCTCCGCACAACAAGGTGCCCTGTTTCGATATTCCCGACACCCGGAGCACGCTGCTGCCCGGGAAATGACCGCCAATACGTATCACGCGGATCCCGTCCCAGAAATCGTGGCCGGCTCCCTTCCAAAATCGAATATGATCCCCCGGATAGACCACAAAATCTTTTTCAGTTTCCGGCAAATAGACCGGACAATCAAATTGTGCACTCCATTCCGCCTGGTTGCTGTAGTAGTGCGGATGAGAGATGGCCATGGCCCGGATGCCACCGGCCTGCTGTATAAACGCTATCAAGGGTTCGTCGATCAGAGGAACGCAATCCCATAAAATATTTCCAGCGGCCGATTGAACCAACAAGGCTCGCTGGCCGATTCCAAATTTCGGTTGCAGGTTGATCTCGTACAACCGTGGTTTGATCTCCCGGACGACCGTATGGTGGTTCCCGGATAACGTCGCACGGTTGGTCCATTGTTGACCTTCATCCGGGACGTACTGCCGGTCATCTTCACAGATCAGGCAACTATTTTGGAGATATCCCGGGGGATACTGAGTTCCACAGGTCGCACAAATTTTTCCATTATTCACCTTCATGATGCTCAATTATTTGGACTTCTTCGGGGATGGATAACAACAAGGTACAGCCTTCGCGAGAATATACACCATGCTTGCCATTTGGTGGCGTATATAAATAATCTCCCCGGTTAAGCACTGCTCCGGCGATCGAACAACATCCTTCCAGGACGAATATCTCTTCACCGGCAGGATGAATATGATACGGATAACTCGCCTGGGCTTCAAACCGTAATAGGATGGTTTTGGACCGTCCACTTTCGGCATCATACCGCAGGGATTTAACAAGAATTCCCTGGTAATGGATGCCATTTTCAACCAATGGAGACCAATGGTTTTGTTCACTTTTCGTGATGAAATCCTGAATATTCATCATTGCATAATTTATGGATTAATAATTCATTTTCCACGCGACGACGTTGATCGGCACCGCTCATTTGTTCAAGTAATTCCAGAGAAGCCAGGTAACTCACCAGGTTGCCGTTGGAGGAAAAAAATTTTCCATCCCGGACCACGGCATGTAACGAATCATTTTGGACCAATATTTCCGGATATTCCCGTTGCAGTTTTTCGCCGCCTCCGAAATAGGTGACCAATTTTTTACCATCGGCAATACCGGATGCCCCCAGCGCAAAAGCACCGGCGCAATGGCTGGCTGTATATTGCGTATTTACGTTTTGAATTTTGATAAAATCGATCATCTTCTGATCGCTGACCAGGTCATCCGGATGATTGCAACTGGGTACAATCAAGACGTCGAGCGGAGGGCAATCCTCCATCGAATAATCAGGCACAACCCGGATGCCTTCTTCACTGGTCACGACCTCGTGGGACCGGGCTACGAGGTATACATCGAATAAGGATTGGCCAACAAGATCCTTTTTGGTAAATACATCAAAAGGGGCACAAACTTCATTGGTTAAGAACCCATCAAAAATCAATACTCCAATTTTAGGTAATTTGTTTTCCATTATTTTTTTATTTGGTGTAGCCGAACCGCGCCGGTTGACGCATCCCGTGGCAATTAAGAGGACACTGATTAGCACGGCTTTCATGGCAAGGTTATTTTGATGGAACAAAACTAGGGGCGAGAGGCTGGTCAGGAAATGGACGATTTTGTGTTTTGCATGGATATTCTTTAATTGTAGTTTTAGATTTTTATGTTTAACAATGGATCGATGACACGCTGGCTCATTCTGATAAGCTTATTCTGCACCGGACTATCCATCCGGGCTCAAACAACGGTCCGGACAGGTCTGACGTTGACGACCGACCATTTTCCACAACCAGAAGTTCCCCGGGGCGTTCTGAAAGGACCGTTTGAGTTTCATAGTTCCATCATCACGGGTACGGTCCGGCAATACTGGATCTACGTGCCGGCTCAATACGAAGATGCTCAGGAGGCTGCCGTATTGGTTTTTCAGGATGGATTCCGGGCGACTAATCCTAACGGATCGATCCGGGCTCCCCAGGTGCTTGACAATCTGATCGCCCAGGGAGATCTGCCGGTAACCATCGGCATCTTTATATCTCCCGGCAATCGATCCGAGACCTATCCGGATAACCTGGGCTCCGGCAACCCCGACCATCGTGCTGAGGAATACGACGCCATGGATGATCGCTATACAAGATTCATTGTGGAGGAAATGTTGCCGCTGGTTGGTAAAAGTTACCGCCTCACCAACGATCCCGATCAGCGTGCCATCGGAGGCACCAGTAGTGGCGCCATTGCTGCCTTTACCGTGGCCTGGCACCGGCCTGATGTCTTTCATAAGGTGTTCAGTGGCATCGGCAGTTATGTCTCCATTGGATTCCGGCCTGATGAAGATCCGGTAAAACTTGGAGGCCAGGATTATCCCGCTTTGATCCGAAGGGAAAACATCCGGCCGATCCGCATCTTCCTGCAGGATGGCACCAACGATCTGGATAATGAATGGGGCAATTGGTACCTGGCTAATCAGCAAATGCTGGCAGCCCTAAATTATGCCAACCGCATTGCAGATGAAAAAGGAATTACCGGGCCCCGATACCAGATCAAAACGGTCTGGACCGATGGCCGGCATAGTGACCATGATCCGGGTGCGTTGTTGCCGGAAGGATTGCGGTGGCTGTGGTACGAAAAGAAATAGTCAACGATTTATGGCCCGGATATTTATTACCGGATCCTCCGATGGACTGGGAAGCCTGGCTGCAAGGTCACTGGTCGAACATGGCCATCATGTTGTCTTGCATGCACGCAATGAGCGCAGGGCAGAGGATGCTTTGCGCAAGGTACCGGGAGCAGAAACCGTTTTGACCGCAGATCTGACCAAGCTGGAGGAAACCAAACAACTCGCAGAAGCAGCAAATGCCTGTGGTCCGCTGGACGTTGTGATCCACAACGCCGCCGTATATCGATACGGCCCCGACGCTCTATTGGCTGTTAACGTGCTTTCCCCTTATGTGCTCACCTGCCTGATCAATAAGCCAAAACGACTTGTTTACCTGAGTTCCGGCATGCACCGGGGTGGCCATCCCAACCTGCAACGCATGTTAATACCAACCATCAATTATTCGGATTCTAAACTGTACATCGTGCTTTTAATGAAAGCCGTAGCCCGCAGGTGGAAAGAAGTGTATGCGAATGCTCTGGACCCCGGCTGGGTGCCCACCAAAATGGGTGGCCCCGGTGCCCCCGATGATCTGGAAAAAGGGTTTGAAACGCAGGTTTGGCTGGCTGAAAGCGACGAAGAAGCAGTCAAGGTAAGCGGGCTTTATTTCCACCACAAACGCCACAGACCTTACGCTCCTGCAGCAGACGATGAGAACTTGCAGGAAGAATTCCTTAACGTAAGTGCACAAATCACCGGTGTTCATTTCCCCGGATAATTAAACGAAATGTTGCCGGCACCATCCATTAGGTCATGACGCAAACACCCCGGACGATTGGCGGATGCATGCATTACAAGTCGTCCTGTATGGAATTACCTTTGAACTAAACCATTGAGAAAATGAAAGCAACCGTACCCAATAATCAACCTCTCGCAAAAAAGACCATCATATTATCGTGGGTAATGAGCGGCATGGTGATTGCCTTTATGCTTTTCGACAGCCTATTCAAGTTTATCCAACCCAAGGAAGTAGTCGATGGCACGGTTATCCTGGGTTTTGCCGAACACCACATCCTAACCCTGGGGATCCTGGGATTGGTGTCCATTGTATTGTATGCCTTTCCGGCAACTTCATTCTTGGGAGCCATACTCCTGACCGGTTATTTCGGCGGGGCCATCGCCACCCATCTGCGTCTGGACAACCCGCTCTTTTCGCATATTTTGTTCCCGGTCTATCTCGGGGTGCTGGCCTGGGGCGGTCTTTGGCTTCGCAGCCAACCCTTAAGGAAACTACTTCCCGGCGTTACTGCCCGTTAAGATTTAGCTTGAGCTGGTAAATGTTCAAACGTCCTTCGGTGTACTTGTTTGTTAAGATGGACAGGCCATCCGGTGAAACCGATGCGCTTACTTCGGAATCCCTGCCATCGCTCAATTCATAAGATTCTCCGGTGCTCCGGTCACCAATGAATAATTTAAAAACACCTTCTTTCCGCGAGCTGTAGATGAAATGGTTGCCGTCGGGAAACCAGGCCGGATAACCGTCAAATTCCGGATGATGGGTCAGTCTTTGTTGTGTTCCTGTAGCCAGATCCAACAAAAAAATTTCGCCGTTCTCTTCTTTTTCTCCCAACCATTTGACAAAAAGCAGGGATAAACCGTCCGGTGCAAACGAGGCATAGCTATTGGATTGTTGTTCGTTCAGCAGGACCTTTTCTTCACCGGATTCGATCTCGTGGGTGAGGACCATTAAGCGGTCTTTTTCCTGGTTCCGGTTAAACACAATCCGGAGGCCATCCGGTGACCATTGCGGATGGATGTCACGGATTTCGTTATTGGTTAGTTGTCGAAGTGCTCTGCCAGCGGCATTCATCTGAAATATTTCTTCATCTCCGTCCCGGTTGGATACAAACACGATGGAAGACCCATCCGGAGACCAGGCTGGTTGCATATCGTCGGACGGATTATTGGTCAGATTATTCACACCCGAACCATCAGCATTCATGATGAAGATGTCCCATTGATCACCCATCTTTCCCTGGTAAGCTATTTGTGTTCCATCCGGAGACCAGCATGGATAGGCAAATTCAGGATGTGATAGCTGTTTCAGGGATTCGACCGGTAAAAAGTATCCGCCTTTCTCACCAGGGAGGATTTGCTGGGTGTAAATGTTAATATCGCCGGCCAGATTCCGGTTAAAAACCAGTTGTGTGCCGTCGGGTGAAACGTTTGCCCGTTGGTCATCCCCGTCTCCAAAGGTTAGTTGATGCAGACCGGTGCCATCGGATCCGATGCAGTGCAACTTGAATTTGCCTTCTTTTTGTGATGAGAAAAGAATGGTTGACCCGTCCGTAAACCAGGTTGGGTATCCGTCATAAATAGAATCATTCCGCGTCAACCGGTTTAGTTGGCCTCCCTGGCGATCCATTACATAAATTTCACCGTTGAAATCGTGATTGTCCTGCCATTTGTCAAAGACAATCTTTGATCCGTCGGGGGAGATCTGAGCATAACTGTTCAAGTCGTCGTCCTGCAGAATAATTTTCATTCCGGTGCCATCTGCATGAATGGTCCGGATGTCATACGTCCGGGTGCCTGGAACCAGGGCGTCAAAGATGATTTCGTTCCCATCCGGTGACCAATAAGGATGAATTTCATGGGTAAGATCATTGGTCACCTGGGTTTGCAGATTGCCATCATTAGCCATCCGGTAAACTTCATAGTCTCCATCCCGGTCAGAAATAAAGACAATTTGATCCCCGTTTGGCGAACCGTTTGGCATGCGGTCCAGACACGTATTGTGGGTCAAACGGACAATCCCTGATCCGTCCGGATTCATCGTATAAATTTCCCAATTACCTTCAAAATCCGACTCAAACAGAATTTTACTTCCGTGGTCCATCCAGGTGGGATAGGATAACCTTGGATTGGTTAATTTAATGATCGTATCTATCCGGAATTGAGCTGGAAGTGCCCCGGTTTTGATGAGGAGCACCCCTGTGATTAACCATACGATTTTACTCATCTGTATTTTTTTTGAGGGGTTCAATGTATGTTCTGAATGATGAGGCCAGTAATGATCATTAAAATGAATGCCAGAAAAACCCTCCAGCCATATTGTTTTAAATGGTACTGTTCGATTCCCCGACCAATGACGTATACCGACACAACGATCTCGATAAAATAGACCGCGTTAAAAATGAGTAGGGTTACCGGCGGAATATTGAGGTAAGAATATTGCGCAAAAAAATTACTCCCGGAAAGCAACAGGCCGCTGATTACAGCCAAATAAATTAAATAGTTAGGGGTTGGATTTTTCTCCCGGATTTTGGAAACCAGCAAATAAAGAAATACGGTCAACAGTAAAAAACTCAAATAACCATATGGGATCAGCGAAAACAATTCATTTGGTTTTTTGAAAGCGGCTATGGAAGCATTCCAAAACGATTGCAACAAGGAGGCATGAAATAAGAAATCGATTCCTATCCAGATTAGCCAGGCGAAGAAGATGATTGTAATCGTTTGTCGTGTGGTTCTTGTGTTAGCTATCCCCATCCTTTGAATTATTTGCTTTCATCCATTCCTTAATTTGATCCCTGATCGGAAGCCTCCGGATGCGCAATCCTATGGCGGCAAAAACAGCATTGCAAAGGGCAGGAGCCACCGGAGGATAGGGCGGTTCACCCATGCCCGAAGGCGGAAAATCGTTCGATGCGATGTGTACTTCAATCTGCTGCGGACTTTCCTTCATTCTCAACACCGGATAGGTATCAAAATTGGATTGGATGGTCCGGCCTGCTTCGATCGTAATTTCCTGATGAAGTGTTGCACTGAGTCCGTCCAGAATAGCCCCTTCGGTTTGAGCGATGATTCCAGGTTCATACAATGGCTGGCCGCAATCGATGGCACTGACAAAGCGGTGAATAACCAGCTCTCCTTGCGCGGTGATTGAGATGTCGGCCACATGCGCTACATAGGTGCCAAAGGTGAAATATCCGGCAATACCCAACGCTCTGCCTTTCGGCTGTACGCTGCCCCAACCGGCTTTATCTGCCGCAAGCTGAAGGACTTTTTTCATTCGACCTGTATGAATGAAAGTCTTTTCACCATCCTCTTCTTCAAATAAAAATGGACGGTCATCTCCCAACAGACTAATCCGGAAAGCCAGGGGGTCTTTCTGCTGCGCGTGGGCCAATTCATCCATAAAACTTTCGACGGGAAAAGCCAAGGCATTGTTGCCTGGCGCCCGCAATAAGGAGCGGTTAATGTTTGAACTAGCCAATAAATATTCCTGACGGAAATTTGGTATCAGATGGTTGGGAAAATTTCCCGGAAAGAACTCCGAGCGATGCGGGGGAGTATTGCGAAAAGCATGCCTGGACGTCCCCGACTGGCGGTGCAGCCAACTGGTAAGTTTACCCTTTTCATTCCAACTTGCCATTAGTTTGTGGTAGCTAAATGGACGGTAAGCATCGTAGAGGAGGTCATCCTCCCGTGACCAGAAATACTGCACCGGTTTTTTGATCGCCTTGGCTATTTTAGCCGCTTCAATGATGTAATCGGGACCAAGCCGACGACCGAATCCGCCTCCAATTCGTGTCACATGCATTTGGATCTTCTCAGACGGCATTTCAAAAAATCGTGATAAAAATTGGAGATCGGCATAGGGAGATTGAGACGTCGTCCATAGCTCGCAGGAATCTTCTTTCAGGTCAATGGTTAGATTAACCGGTTCCATCGGAATATGTGCAATAAACGGTACGTGATAAACGGCCTCCAATAGCCGGTTACCACTTCCGGCAAATTCCCTGAAGACATTCCCTTCATGGATCACTTCGGTACCGTCATCCTGCTCCAACAATGCTTTGCAGTGTTCGTGCAATTGCTCGGTAGATTCGCTGTTGTTGCCCCCCGTATCCCACACCGGCTTCAACACTTTCCTCGCAGAAAACACCGACCAGGAGGATGTTCCGACGATGGCTACCCCTTCGCGGCACAACGGATGGGAGGGATCTCCAAAACCTTCCACTTTAAACACCTCCTGAATACCGGGTACCTGTAAGGCCTCCCGGGCATCGAAGGATATTACCCGTCCACCATAGGTCGGGCACTTGACCATGGAGGCAAACAGCATGCCCGGAATTCGCACATCCAATCCGAAGAGGGATTGACCGGTAACCAGTTGATTGATGTCCGGATTGATCACTTTATTAACCGGAATGAGTTTATTTTTCTTTGCATTCAAGGTCACGGAGGCAGGAGGATTCAACTGCGCCGCCACTTCTACCAGGTCGCCGAATGCCAATTGATGGCCATTAACCCTATTAAATACGTGTCCTTCCCGGGTATAACACTGGCTGGCCGGCAAGTCCCACCTCAGGGCGGCAGCTTCAATCAACAGGTGTCTGGCAGTAGCGCCTGCCCGTTGTAAAGGCTCCCAATACAATTTGACACTATTGCTGCCGGCCGCCCGCTGGTTATATCCCCCATATTCTTCGCCGGCATCCGCCTGAATGACGACGACATCCTCCCAGGAAGCGCCTAGTTCTTGCGCAACCAGCCAGGGAAGAGCGGTTTTCACACCTTGTCCGATTTCCGGAACCGGATTGGCGATCGTTACCTTACCCAGGGTGTCTATTTGAACGTACGCATTCAATGAATGAGGAACTCCCTGGGTAGGAGTCACGACGGTCTGGTCCCTGCAGCCAAAAGTGAATCCCACCAGCATTCCGGTCGTACCTGCGATGCCTTTTTGGATAAAGGTTCTTCTTTTCATTATGTAGTATACCTGGACAATGCACCGGTGATTTATTCCGGCAGCCTTTTCATTTAATTAGCATAATTATAATTGATATATCAATTATATGGTTCTTTTCTGGTCCTGTTAACGATTAAATAACAAATCACCTGGTTCATGATGCGGGGATCGCCCAATGCGTCAGGCTGTTATTTGTAACCTCGAAGTGCCGTCTGCAACTTACCTTTGCAGTTTTTATACAGGCTATGAACGGAACAACCAACACCAAACGCTTTTACCTGATCCTCATACTGGGATTGCTCACTGCGATTGGGCCGTTTTCCATTGATATGTACCTGCCCTCCTTTCCGGACATCGCCCGCAGCCTGAACACCTCCATCGCCCATGTGATGTTATCCCTGTCGAGCTTCTTCATTGGGATATCGGTGGGACAACTGATCTATGGACCGCTGCTGGAGCGGTTTGGAAGAAAAAGGCCGTTGTATGCCGGCCTGGTGATTTACCTCATCGCTTCGGTCGGCTGTGCCCTGGCCGGATCGGTGGATCAGCTCATTGTCATGCGATTATTGCAGGCATTGGGTGGTTGTGTCGGGATGGTCGCTTCCCGGGCCATGGTCAGGGACTTGTTTGCGGTGGAAGAAAATGCCAGGATATTTTCCAGTTTGATGCTGGTGATTGCCGTTTCCCCCATCATTGCCCCGACGCTTGGCGGATACATCACGGCGGCCTGGGGCTGGCGGTGGGTCTTTGGCGGACTCATCGTCATTAACCTGATCATCCTTACCGCCGTTCATTTTATGCTGCCGGAAAGTAAAGGCCCTAATCCAAATTATTCCTTGCGTGCCGGAGCCATCCTGCGCAATTTTGCCGAGATTTTCCGCCACTCCCAATTCCTGACTTATGCCTTCACCGGGGCCATTGCGGCTGCCGGACTCTATGCCTACATCAGCGGATCACCGAATGTATTCATGGAGATCTTTGGAGTCAATGAAAAGCAATACGGCTGGATCTTCGCAACCATCGCCGTGGGCATCATCAGTGCCAGCCAATTCAACAACCTTGCATTACGTTCCTTTACCAGTGAGCAGATTTTGAAAGTGACGCTTCCTTTGCAGGGTCTGATCGGTCTGACGCTGGCCATCCTGGCCGCCTTGGGATTAAACGGATTATTTCTCACCATCGCTTTGATCTTCTTATTTCTGGCTTGCCAGGGATTTATTTTCCCCAACGCATCCGCATTGTCCATGGCTCCTTTCGGTCACAGTGCCGGCAGTGCGTCTGCCTTAATGGGGGCCATCCAGATGTTTATTGGTGCCAGCGCCTCTGCTTTGGTCAGTGTATTGCATTTTCAGTCCTCCTTGCCCATGACGGGTGTCATGGCCCTGTGCGCCATCACCGCTTTCACGGTCTTCTCATTTGGCAACCGCAAGATCCTGAGGAAAGCCAGCCGGACGACCATCGAAGAAGAAGATGTGGAGATGATCAGCACGTTGTAGCCTTCCGCCTTTACCCGATCACTTGTAAAAATATGGTGAAGTTTAACGTTCCAGATTTTGGAATGAACTCCATGGAATAGATTATATATACTTTATTATAATTTGTATATACTTGTATTTCTGATTTTTAAACGCGCGTCACACGGATAAAAATTACAATCATGTGCGTTAAATCAGTTTCCAAAACAAATAAAAGCAGTTAGTGGCAAATCGTAGGGCGCAACACTCCCTATTATTTTACCCGCACCAATTCAACTTCGTCAAATGGGTGATAAATGAGTGGAGAATATTCAATCCGAACATCACTTTTATCCAGACCAAAGTAGTTTTCGTCTTTTAAACTGATCTTTTTCAACAAGAAATAGGAATTCAGGAGGAGTCCTTCGTGCAATGTAAATTCATTTTCAACCGAAAGAAATTTCTCAATGACAACAAATTTAAAATCCGGCTCTTGATTGTATCGGGAAGAACCGTCAGGTCGCACATGCAAATTAAGTTCCTTATTTGAAACAAGATCTTGGACTATCTTTTTGAAATATAGTTCAGCTTTTGGTTGAATGCGAAATCCAACATTAATGTTTACTTTTATTATGGTATCATCCACCAATTCTGAAACATCATACGAAAGTGTATATGGTTCATCTGTCCGATTCAAATGAACAAACCAGTATACATCCGCACGCTTGGGACTCCTGGCCAAAATTGATTTAATGATTTTACCTTCTACCTGATCCCTTTTATCAGCTTTTGTGAGGTATATTAAATGGGTGGCATATTTCGGAATTTTCTCATCCACGCTAAGCTCCTGAATAGTGCTCACATAGTCGCCGAGATCAATAAATTGGGTAAATCTGTTTCTTATCTTCCGTCCGTAAAATACGGAATACATCACGAAAATAAATCCCAGTGCAATGAGTATTGTAATGTATCCTCCATCGCCGAATTTGTTTACATTGGAGAGAAAAAAAGTGGTTTCAACAATGGCAAATATCAAAACCAAAACATATACCGTTAATTTGTTCCACTGCAAGTTAAATCGCAGATAAAAGGACAACAAATAAGTTGTCACCAGCATGGTAATGGTGATGGCCAATCCGTATGCCGCTTCCATCTTCGATGAATCATCGAAATGCAGTACCATAAATATGCACCCTGCCCATAATAAAATATTGATGCTCGGAATGTAGATCTGGCCTTTGATTTCTGAAGGTTGGCGCACAGACACCCGGGGCCAAAAGTTTAGGCTCATTGCTTCGCTTATCAGGGTATAACTACCGCTAATCATTGCTTGTGAGGCAATGATCGTTGCAACCGTGGCAATGATAATTCCAACGATTAAAAACCACCCGGGCATGATCTCATAAAATGGATTACGTCCATTGAGTGTTGCATTTTCACCCAATTTCATGATCCACGCTGCTTGCCCCATATAATTAAGCAGCAACGCCGTCTTTACCCCCACCCAGGTGATGCGAATGTTTTTTATGCCGCAGTGTCCCAGATCCGCATACAATGCTTCGGCGCCGGTGGTGGCCAGAAACACTCCCCCCAAGAGTACAAATCCGTCAGGATAATTCGTTAAAAAATGGAAGGCATACGCGGGATTCAGCGCTTCAAGAATCTGTGGATGCTCTAAAATCTGTACAATTCCCAGGATAGATAACATCGTAAACCAGACCAACATAGCCGGTCCGAATGTACTACCTACCTTATTTGTTCCAAACCTCTGGAAGAAAAACAGTGCTGATAGAATGGCAATTACAATCGGAATGGTAGGAAGGTTTTCAAGACCATGCAAATTTGTGATTCCCTCTACCGCCGAAGATACTGAAATTGGCGGGGTAATCATCCCATCGGCAAGCATGGTAGCAGCTCCGATCATCGTAGGCAAGACCAGGTATTTACCGTGTCGCTTGACCAAGGCGTACAAGGAAAAAATACCGCCCTCTCCATTATTATCCGCTCTTAAAGTAAGGACAATATATTTGAGGGTCGTCAAGAAAGTAATCGTCCAAAAAACGCAAGAGATCCCACCATAAATCAAGCCTTCAGTAACAGGCCTTTCTCCGACGATCGCTTTCAATACATACAAGGGGCTGGTCCCAATATCCCCATAAATGATCCCCAGAGCTACCAACAGGGTTCCAACCGTAACTTTGTTACTTATTCCATTGTTCGTTTCTACCAAAATAATTTTCCTTGAGGTGCGATATAAAATACGGCTTGACCATGCAGATTGACAAACCTGATTTCAATTCGTCTAATTGATGATTTGCCTTTTTAATTCCATCAAATGGTCCCGAAGATTTTGCAGGATTGAAATTAATTTATCCTTGTTCTCAAAGGGTAGAATGATATGTGAATAGACGTTTAAAGCATATTCAACGCTTTTAATATAGGATTCAATTCCGTTACACATCTCCACAACGTTGTCTGATCCCATAAACCACTCCAGGCCCTTTTCTATTCCATCATTGCAATGAAACAGATTTTTGGCACTATCTGATCCTCCCTGATCAAATAACCGAGTAAACCCAACGGTGTCAAAGCAAATTTCAACAATGGTATCCGAAAATTGCTTTGTATATTCAAATCCATCCACCAATCCAAAGTCTTAAGTCACCTACCTAATGATACCAATGAATCTGTCGAATCATTTCGCGTTGCAAACTTATAATGCAGAAAATAATTAAGTCATTAAGATTTATGACTGAGATATAAATATTGCATAAAGAAATGTTTTAACCGCAAATGGCAAATGGTGATAGAAACTTCACATCCCGACCGGCCAAGTCTTTGGAAAACGATTGTCCAACTGAGACTGGCCCTACTTAACACCTGGTGTTGACCTTACAACAACAAGCCTTGCTTACCCAGGTATCATTATCGTCTGGAAGGAACGATTATGCCCCGACTTTTGGCATTTAATATGACATTCTTCCGCCACACACCCGTAAAGGAGTAACTGGTTCAAAATAGAATCACTTATCCCCCAAGACATCTTGAACCGACAAAACCAATAAAAAAACAATCAGGGCAATCAATAATGCAATCCCGAAGGTTTGCATCCCATGTGCAGAATTCATTTTGTATGCATTCTTCAATACAAAACAATACAAAAGCCCATAAATGCAGGCTAAAACCTCCTTGTTTGAAGTAAAATTAGTATGAAGATCAATGGTTGCAATGTCATTAACTGTCGCCTCCCCACATCAACCATTATCAGGAGTTGCATGTAACCGTAGTGGTTTAACATTGGTTTCAAATCTCGAAGATTGGGAACGAATCCATGAAAGAATTAACGAGGACAGTTCAGATGGTATATTAAGGGATTGACAAAAAATCACTTTCACACCAAACGATTGCTTGACCAGCAGGGCGCACATATTTTTGGATACTCCTTTTCCTTCTTTATACCTTCTTTATGTCAGTATAACTAACTTTATCCCTAAAAATTGAATTTCCCTAAAACAAGGAATTTCAGCAAAGCGAACCAATACTTCATCAGCACTCTGCTTATTGGAGTGACGGCGGTGATATGTTTTTTTCTGGTCGGTTTTATTGGTTACCGAACCGTTTCACTCATCCTATTACTTTCCGTTTCATTCAATGCGATTTTATTTGATCTGCTTCCGGTAATGCTTTCGGCGCTCTTGAGTGCCCTCATTTTAAACTTTTTCTTTATCCCGCCCATACTTACCTTCTATATCGGAACGCCAGAGGATGGGCTGACCTTCCTGTTGTATTTTGTCATTGCATTAATAAATGGTGCGTTCACGTATAAGATTAAGGAATTCGAACGCAAAACTAGGGATGAGGAAGAAAAAGCGAATGCCATTCGCCTGTATACCACCTTACTCAATTCGCTTTCACACGAATTGAGAACTCCAATAGCAACCATTATTGGTGCGATTGATACCATCAAGGACCACAATTCACGTCTCACGGAAAGTAACAAGATCGAATTGTATTCCGAGATTGAAGTAGCCAGCTTAAGGCTGAACCGGCAAGTGGAAAATTTACTCAATATGAGCAGATTGGAAGCTGGATTCATTCAACCACAAAAAGATTGGTGTGATATCAACGAACTAATATCTTCCGTCATTTCAACTGAAAACATCGCTGCAAACCCTCATCCAATTGAATTCACTCCTGATGAATCACTGCCCTATTTCAAACTTGACGGCGGATTGCTCGAACAAATCCTCAGTAATCTCATCCATAATGCATTGCAACATACACCGGAAAAAACGAAAATAATTATAGAAGCAACAAGTTCGAATACCCATTGTATTATTGGTATTTCAGACAATGGAAACGGATTTCCACCTGACGAAATTGGCCTTGTCTTTAACAAATTTTACCGATTAAAAAATACGTCTGGAGGAGGTACGGGATTAGGGCTCTCATTGGTCAGAGGTTTCGCTGAAGTAATGGGGGGCGAAGTTAATCTGAACAACCAACAGGGAGGGGGAGCAAAATTCACCTTAAAGATTCCGTGTGAACAATCCCATAATGAAAGCCATAACATGGACGAAGTATGAACAAAGCAGAAATACTTATCATCGATGATGAGCCTCAGATACGCAAATTGCTGCAAATTATTCTGGAGAGCAACGAGTACAAAGTAAGTCAGGCAAGCACCGGTAAGGAAGGAATGATCATGGCAGCCATGCATCCTCCGGATTTGATTTTACTGGATATTGGCTTACCGGATTGCAACGGGCATGAGATTCTGGCAGAACTTAGGGAATGGTACAATAAACCGATTATTATTCTTTCGGTGCGTGATAATGAATTCGACATCGTTTCGGCATTGGATCATGGTGCGACAGATTACCTGACAAAACCATTTCGAACCGGTGAATTACTGGCAAGAATCCGGTCATCATTCCGAAGGAGTCAAAATGTTGACAACAATACAACCATTACTTCCGGGGAGATTGAAATTGACCTGATCGCCCGGCTTGTTAAAAGAAAAGGTGAAATCCTTAAGCTCACCTCCACGGAATACAACTTGTTGGCCTTATTTGCAAAAAATGAAGGGAAGGTTCTGACTCACAAATACATCCTCAGGGAAATATGGGGCATTGGAAATCAAACGGAGACTCTTCGCGTTTTTGTAGGTACTTTACGCAAAAAGATTGAGGAAAATCCCAGTAATCCTCGACACATCTTAACTGAAATTGGAGTGGGTTATCGGTTCCAATAAACAATTAACAAAGTGCTTATGCTTGCAATGATTATTTTATACTCTATTTATTAAGAATGGATTTTCTTCGATAAATGGTTATATTATTTCTATTTAAGGAGCTATTTCTACTCGCTGGAGTGGTAATAATTCTCCTCTTCATCGGTTGGATGTACTACATTTCCTATTGTGAAATATTTAAACACCGGCGATGATTACCGGATCCTAAATCCCATGAAACGTGTAATGGCCTTGGGTGCCATCACCACTTTCACCGTATTCTCAGTTGGTAACCGCAAGATCCTGAGGAAAGCCAGCCGGACGACCATCGAAGAAGAAGATGTGGAGATGATCAGCACCTTGTAGCCTTCCGCCATCGACAGATCCCTGTAAAAAAATGGTGAAGTTTAACGTTTCAGTTTTTGGAATGCACTCCATGGAACTCAAGCTTTACTGTTTGGCAGGAACTACAATGAAGTTACTTTTAGAAAGCAAAGAGTATTTTGGCTTTCTATTACAATTATCCCAAATCTTTTTCTAATGATTATCGTCTTTCCCAAAATTTCAAAAAGCCTCCTTCTGCATCAAGTACCAATTTATATGATTTTGGAACTTCCTTCAAAAAACCGTAGTAGGTAACCAGTCTTGTCCCTGAAGGCATCGTATCCAATTCATTTCTCACATACCCGACATAACAATTGTACAATTGGCGACTCCGCAGTGTAGTTTGGTCAATAGGATCTTCCCTACAAATATTTTCGTGAAATGAATTAAAAAAGTAAAATGATTTAAATTCTGAAAATTGTACGTTTACTATATTTTCGTTTATCATACTCACACGATCAAGGTCATATCTCTCAATCACGTGATTGGCTATATCACATAGAATGGTTCTTTGCTCCACTCCAACATATTGTGCGCTTGTCCACGCAGAGCCAATCATGCAAAATTTTCCGGGTCCGGCCCCAATGTCGAGAACAGCATTGCTTTTTTCACCAAGGTAATCAGAAGCCAATTTTGCGACTTTTACAGAGGTGAAGTGCATATCGGATAAAAGCCTGATATTGGAAGGGAAAACTTTATCAAACTCACGATCAGAAATGTCCTTATTCGCTTTGATGTGTCTGAATAACATTAAACTAAATTAACCAGTTTACAAATTATTGAAGATCAAAATTACTCCAAACGATTCAAATGGTCACTATCATGTAAAGGTTGACTCCCACTGGTTAATCATCCCGATTTTGCGAGTCAAGTGATCGCTTTAATGACTTCTGCATTGAACAGGTAGCGTATTTATTTGTACCATGCTTAGGAATATTTTTCAATGAATCACTCTCAACACACCGGCCATTCTACTTCAAACCATTCCCACCACGATCACCACCGCATGATGATCAGGGATTTCAGACGTCGATTTTGGATTTCGCTTGCGCTAACGCTGCCTGTCCTGGCGCTCTCTCCCTTAATCAAAAAAGGACTTGGCCTGGAATTCAGCATACCGGGGGACCGCTATATTTTGTTTGGCCTCTCGAGCATTCTATTTTTTTACGGAGGGTTCCCCTTCCTCAAAGGGCTGGTTGACGAAATCCATAAAAATTCAGCGGGTATGATGACCCTGATCGCAGTGGCCATACAGATGTTTATTGGTGCCGGCGCCTCTGTCCTGGTCAGCGTATTGCACTTTCAATCATCCTTGCCTATGACGGGTGTAATGGCACTGTGCACCATCACCGCTTTCACAGACTTCTCATTTGGCAACCGCAAGATCCTGAGGAAAGTCAGCCTGGCGACCATCGAAGTATAAGATGTGGAGAGGATCAGCACGCTGAGAGTGTCCTGGTTATCCACCCCTTTGTTTTTTGTTTCATTGACATTTAATAGCAATTGGCTTAACTTTGTCAAAATCAGTTCAATCTGATGAAGATAAGTCTCCCATATCGATTGATCGCATTGACTCTGGCACTGTTGACCGCTGTATCATCAGTTGGAGTTGCTGCCAACCTACATTATTGCCAGGGTCATCTTTATTCATTTGCTCTCTGGGGTAAGGCCGCCGTTTGCAATGATTTGCATGGTGAAATGCAAATGCATAACTGTGATCATGATCAACAGGTTTGCAATTACAATGACAATCCTCAGTTCAGCAAATCAAATTGCTGCCAGAATCGGCTTTCTTATGCCCATTCCGATCAAGATCTGGAAATTACTCACTGCACATTGAATTGGCTCAATGCATCGCCAATCTTCTTTAATCCGGATCATTTTACAAGTCTTCATCTCTTGAATAATCAAGAATTGGAGCCCATTTTCAAGACAAATAATCACGCGCCACCTCTTCCAAAGGACATACCGATCCTTTTCCAATCTTTCTTGTTATAGCTCACCTTTATCCCTCTCAGGCAACCATTGCCTTTCGATTAGTTCGTTTTGGTGTGAACACATCAAGTGGTTCGGTCAAATGCAAAGTGTTGTTTCTGAAAATTTCATTTTGAAGGCCATATGGTTACTTAATAGAATTTTCAGAATCCTTTATGAGACGAGCTATTAATGGTGTTCAAAACCAGGACAGGTCATCTTCGCCATTAAAATTCTATAACATGAAAAAAGCAGTACAATTCCTAATATGGGTTCTTCCAATAGGAATCATAGCTCAAAATGCCCTTTTTATCCCTGATACTTTAAGCGGCAATTCCATTGAACTCCGGCTTCAATCAGGCCAGGTTGAATTTTACCCCGAATACCTCACAAAAACCATGGGGTACAACCAGGATTATCTGGGACCAACTTTGATGCTGAACAAAGGTCAATCTGTAAACATGCATGTAATTAATGATCTCAGTACATCTACCACCCTGCATTGGCATGGCATGCATGTATCGGCCAAAAATGATGGAGGACCACACACGGTCATACCTGCCGGTAACACCTGGAGTCCCTCCTTTACCGTAATGGATCAGGCTGCCACTTATTGGTACCATCCTCATTTACACCAACATACGGAAGAACAAGTCACCCTGGGCGCGGCCGGTGTAATCATCGTCCGGGATCCGGAAGAACGCAAATTAATCCTACCCCGGACCTACGGCAAAGATGACTTTCCCATTGTCATCCAATCGCGTGCGTTCTCTGCAGATAAACAAATGATGATCCAAACAGCGGGTGATGATGTTATCCTTTGTAACGGAACCCGTGATGCGTATTTGCAGGTTCCAGCCCAGGTTGTCCGTTTGCGTCTGCTCAACGGTTCTACTGAACGCGTCTACAATCTTGGTTTTTCAGATGATATGCCCTTCTATCAAATAGCGACCGACGGAGGTCTCTTGAATGCTCCGGTTTCTTTAAACCGACTGATACTTGCTCCGGGAGAACGAGCTGAAATACTTTTTGACCTGCATAATGTTGAAGGAAAGACCATCCAAATGACAAGCTATTCTTCTGAATTATCCTGGGGTATGTATGGCTCTTCACATCCCAGTATGATGCCCATGGGATCAATACCTGGATATGGCCAGAATGGTTTGAATGACAGAGACTTTAAAGTCATGCAATTGACGGTTGTGGCTCCAACCGAAAATCCAATTTTAGCGGTACCGGAATCGTTGATCACAAATAAACCATATCCCATTTCCGAGACCTCTGCTTACCGGAATCTGATATTTACTCCGGAGCATGACGAAATGGGACCAGGTGCTATGACCAATGGACCGTTTGAGATTAATGATGCGGAATTTGATCCAAATATCATCAATTTCCGCATTCCCTTGAACAATACCGAAGTGTGGGAATTAACCAATAGGACGGCCATTGCTCATCCTTTCCAAATACATGATGTACAATTCTACATTCTGGATATCAATGGAAATCCGCCACCTCCCAATGAGCAAGGAAGAAAGGATGTCGTTCTGGTGCCTCCCATGTCTGGAACCGTCCGTTTCATCACCAGGTTTGCGGATTTTGCTAACCAGGAAACGCCATTCATGTACCATTGTCATATGCTCACGCACGAAGACGCAGGTATGATGGGACAGTTTATCGTGGAAGGACAAACCTCTGGGATTGCCACCACGACTAAACCTGAAATAACCTTATATCCTAATCCGGCTTACGACCAGATTACGGTATCCGGACTCACTCCTGGAATTATTTCAGTCTACAATGCCAACGGTCAGCTACTGGAAACACGCAAATCGGAAAAATATTTTGAAAAATTCCAATTATCCGGGTTACCCGCCGGGATGTATTTTTTCAAAATTCAGGAAAAAGATGATATCCAATTACTTAAAGTGATAAAAAATTAAGTGTATTGAAATTAAATACCTCCCGCATTTTCCTATTAACTAATCAAAAAAATTTCAAATCATGAAAAAACTGATTTTATTTCTGACAATAGCCGGTAGTTCATGGCTACTGTCCAGTTGCAATTCTACTGCCCCCAACACCGATCAAATTTTGCAAAACGAAGCTTCGCGAAAGCAACTATTTGAGCAAATTGCATCCAATCATGAGATGATGATGGCTTTTATGCCGGTCATGATGGGTAATGAGCATGCCAAAATGATGCTGCAAGGGAATAAGGATTTGCAGGGGATGATGATGTCCGCCGACAATATGATGCAGATGATGAAAGACAATCCCAGCACCATGCACAATATGATGAGTGCCATGATGAAAGATGGCCCCATGATGGCCCACATGATGCAAATGATGAGTCAGGGTGGTATGATGAGTGAAGATTGCATGCACTCGAGCATGATGATGATGCAGGGCAAAGGCATGAATATGGGTGAAATGATGAATCATTAATCAGCAACTCCCGGAAAGACCTGGAAATGCGCTGAATAGGATGATTTTTTGAAATAGCCTATTGTTTTAACGCAAGGTGATCCTGAAACTTTCAGGGAACTTCTTATTCAGCAGCATTTCCATGCGGGACTCCCGTATATAATTTGAAGCACCCCTCTTGACGGGTTTATTGTGGAGTCTCTAAATTAATTTCTGTTTCATGTTAAGACGAGTTTCAGTTCTTGTACTTTAAAAATGGGGTAAATGCTGATATAGATAATTTCTGAAATTAAAGTCCCAAAATTGCCCTGATGAAAAATTGTTGCCAAACAGATGAAACGCTGCAACCTCCAAAATTTCTGTCCTGGTTAAAAAGGCTGCTATGGTTTATCATTATCGTCCTTTTTACATTCATCCTTATTGATCAACTAATTAACCGATAACAAAAAATGAACCATCAACATAATGAACATACGGAAATAAAGCCTTCCGGTCAATCCGGCGGAAACGCTCACCTGGACCATAGCAAAATGAATCATGGTGACATGGATCATTCGGGTGCCAATCCCCCTCACGGTCACATGGGCCATGATCACCACAAGATGATGATTGCCGATTTCAGAAAGCGGTTTTGGGTCTCCGTGATCCTTTCGATACCGGTATTGATTCTGTCGCCGATGATCCAGGGATTCCTGGGATTTGAACTGGTCTTTGCAGGGAATCTCTATGTTTTGTTTGCCTTGTCTTCCCTGGTATTTTTCTATGGAGGCTGGCCTTTTCTGAAAGGATTGAAAGAGGAGATGGCGAAAGGTGCTCCGGGCATGATGACCCTGATTGCCGTTGCCATTACTGTAGCTTATGTGTACAGCAGTGCGGTGGTTTTTGGTCTGCAAGGCAAGATGTTCTTCTGGGAGCTGGTCACGCTGATAGATATCATGCTGATAGGTCACTGGATTGAGATGAAATCCGTTTTGGGGGCTTCTAAAGCATTGGAATTACTGGTAAGCATGATGCCCTCTGAAGCGCATAAAGTGCACGGAGACCACGTCATGGATGTGAAATTGGAGGACCTTAACCAAGATGACATTATCCTCATTAAACCCGGAGAAAAAGTTCCTGCAGATGGAATGATCATTGACGGTGAAAGTTACCTCAATGAATCCATGTTAACGGGAGAATCCAAACCCGTAAAAAAAGGAACGGATCAGGAAGTCATCGGTGGGTCAATGAATGGCAATGGATCGCTAACAGTTAAGGTTTTACATACTGGCAAGGATAGTTATCTGAATAAAGTGATCACCCTGGTCCAGGATGCTCAAAAGGCAAAATCCAAAACGCAGCACCTGGCGGACAGGGCGGCCAAATGGTTGACATACATTGCACTTGGAGTGGGTTTTGCTACACTGGCCATCTGGCTATTGCTGGGTTTTGAATTTGTTTATGCGTTGGAACGGATGGTCACGGTCATGGTCATCTCTTGTCCGCATGCACTGGGTTTGGCTATTCCGTTGGTGGTTGCCATATCCACGGCTATTTCTGCTCAAAACGGATTGCTGATCCGCAACCGGACGGCTTTTGAAAATTCCCGGAAAATATCGACCATTCTGTTTGATAAAACCGGAACTTTGACTAAAGGAGACTTTGGTGTGACGCGGTTTGAAACGGTTTCTGATAAATACGATAAAGAAAAAATATTGCGTCTGGCCAGCGCACTGGAACAAAGTTCCGAACATCCTATTGCCGTAGGAATCGTCAATAAATCCAAGGAGCTGAAAATATCCATACCCAAAGCTGAACATTTCAATGCTATAACAGGCAAGGGGGTCGAGGCAAATGTTGAAGGACTGGATGTAAAAGTAGTTAGCCCGGGATACCTGAAAGACAACAACATCACCATTCCTGATCAGGCATATACCAATGACGCCGAAACTGTCGTCTTTGTAATGATCAAAGAAGTGCTGGCAGGCTATATTGCCCTGGCCGATGAAATAAGGCCAGAGTCAAAAGAAGCCATCCGAAAATTCAAGGAAAATAACATCAAAGTAATGATGGCAACAGGTGATAATAAAACTGTCGCTGAATCCGTGAGCAAAGAACTTGGCCTGGACAATTATTACGCCGAAGTATTACCCCATCAAAAGGTAGAGATTGTCAAAGAATTGCAGGAAAAAGGAGAATTTGTTGCCATGACCGGGGACGGGGTAAACGATGCACCGGCACTGGCTCAGGCCGATATCGGGATTGCCGTGGGTTCCGGTACTGACGTGGCTGCGGAAACGGCAGATATTATTTTGGTAAACAGCAATCCCCAGGATATTCTCAACCTGATCTTGTTTGGCAAAGCAACGTATAAGAAGATGATCCAGAACCTGGTCTGGGCTACCGCATACAATGCCTTTGCGATTCCATTGGCAGCCGGCGTACTGTATTCAGCTGGCTTTGTATTGGGTCCGGCGGTGGGTGCGGTCTTTATGAGTTTAAGCACCGTTGTGGTTGCAATTAACGCCCAGTTCCTGAAGAATTCCATGCAAAAGAATGCCGCTTAGACCAGAGCATCAGTTAAATTTATTGGTCAAGTTTAAATCAATCAATTCGTGACGGAACAAAGTCTTGATGCATTTCTTGACCATCTTCATACGAAAAGTCCTTTGTCTCAAGCCAGCCGCACGGCTTTGACCAGGCTGGCTGCTTCCATCTCAATTCATAATCTGGAAATTTTACAACCGATTGGGAAGACCTGCCGCAACATCTATTTTGTGCAGCATGGAGCCGCGCGGATCTATTATTACAAACAAGACAAGGACATTACTGAATACTTTGCCTTTGATCATGATATCATCATCCGCGCGGAAAGTTTGTTCACGGGTATGCCCAGTAATAAAGGCATCCAGGCCTTGGATGCCACTTCATTTATTGCCCTCGCCGCGGATCCCCTTTTTGCCCTTTTTGATGCCCACCGGGATATTGAGCGGCTCTTTTATAAATTGGTGGAGCAGTCTTTTGTCGATACCATTCATCGCCTGGAAAATCTGCAATTCTGTACTGCTGAAGAACGATACCGGGGCCTATTAAATCAGGCACCTCAAATCATCCAAAAAATACCTTTAAAATACATCGCCTCCTATCTGGGCATCACCCAGGTTAGTTTAAGCCGTATTCGTTCATTGATGGTCTGAATTTGCTTGTGTGTTCCCGGCATGATCCACATTATTTATCAAATGTAAAAGGATAACCTTCGTTTGATCCTTTGTTTTGCAAGGTATGACGGTCAAACTTGGTCTACGGGAAAATTGGAAGCAATTTACCTTCCTGGTTCTCATCAATGCACTGGTGGGAGGCATGGTGGGCTTGGAGCGATCCATCCTGCCGGATATTGCCCAGGAGGACTTTGCCATTGCCGCCAAGACCGCCATTCTCTCATTTATTGTCGTTTTTGGGATCAGCAAAGCAATTACCAACTATTATTCGGGAATGCTGGCCAATCGACATGGCCGGAAAAAACTTTTGGTAACAGGTTGGGTTTTTGGTTTACCGGTACCCCTGGTTCTTATGTTTGCCGGTAGCTGGAACTGGATCATTTTGGCCAACATCTTATTGGGCATCAATCAGGGATTAACCTGGTCCAGCACGGTAGTGATGAAAATTGATCTGGTGGGTAAACGGCACCGGGGACTGGCGATGGGCATCAATGAGTCAGCGGGTTACCTGGCGGTGGGAGCCGTCGCTTTTCTGACCAGTTGGATTGCTGCGGATTTTGGACTACGACCCTATCCTTTTTACCTGGGATTGATTTTTGTGATTTTTGGTTTGACCGGTAGTTTGTTCTTGGTGCGTGATACCATGCAACACGTGAAAATTGAAAACGAAATCTCGAAGGTTGCCAGCCTCCAAAATATTTTTCAAGATACGACTTGGCGAAACCGGACATTAAGCGCCATTACTCAGGCAGGAATGGTCAATAACCTGAATGATGGGATGGTGTGGGGATTATTGCCGTTGCTATTGAAAGCAAAAGGTTTTTCAATCATTCAAATTGGGCAGATCGTAGCCATCTATCCGATGGTATGGGGCCTCTTCCAACTGGCGACCGGAAAACTGGCAGATTTATGGAACAAAAAAGACCTGATGGTTCTCGGGATGTCTATACAGGGTGCGGCCATCATTTCCCTGATATGGGCATTCTCGTTTAATGCCTTTGTCTTTTTAAGCATTGCCCTTGGCCTGGGTACAGCACTGGTCTATCCGACCTTCCTGGCGGCCATCGCCGACCACACGCAACCGCAACAACGGGCGCCCAGCATAGGCGTTTTCCGGTTATTGAGGGATTTGGGTTATGCTGTGGGCGCTTTGTTAACCGGTTCAACTGCCGATTGGTTCGGCTTGACCAATGCCATCGGAGTGACCGGTTCACTCACTATAATCTCGGCAATCGTCATTCTGGTAAGGATGAAATCGTGAACCTTATAACGAATAGACTGAAATTTGAAAGTTATCTTAAAGTCATCTTCCTGTGCTAACAGTATCTTTAATCAACCCAGATGGCGAAAATCCCAGTTTTCCGGATCATTTTTCTATTGATCATTCAATATCACCTTGCCGGTCAATTTCCCTTACAACTTAGCCCGAATCACCGGTTCCTGGTCGACGCAGACAATCAGCCTTTCCTGATCAAAGAATTTTCGGCCTGGGGCCTGATCCAAGCCCTTTCAGAACCCGACGAAGCTGCCTTCCTGGACAGTATTAAATTGCGTGGATTTAATACGGTCCTGGTCAGTGTTATCAGCAACGCAACCAGCCAAATGGGGGGCAATCCTCCCGATTGGCAAGGCATACCTCCCTTCCAGGTCGAATGGGACTTTTCCACACCCAATGAACTTTATTTTCAACATGTGGATCACTTTCTGGCCCTTGCACGTGAAAAAGGATTCCTGGTATTGCTGGTGCCCTGCTACCTGGGCTATTTTACCGATGCGAGCCAGGGCTGGTGGGACGAAGTAAGAAGCGCCAACAATTCACCGGAGAATATGCGATCCTATGGGGAATTCTTGGGTCGCCGGTACAAGGATACACCCAACATCATCTGGGTGGCAGGAGGTGATAACGATGCCAAAGACATCGATGAACCTTACCTGCAAAACCTCATCGCCGGCATGCGGTCATCCGATAATCAGCACTTGTGGACGGGACACTTTGACAACACATCGGGCACCTTCTGGTCTACCGACAATCCCAGGTACCGGAAATACATCGATATCGACGGCTTATACGTGTGGAAAGAAATATCTCTGGGTGATCGTGGACCCCATTATCGCACTGAATTAGCGCAATATGGAAAAGGCAAGATGATCTTTCAGTTGGATATGAGTTATGAACATGATGTGCCCCACTACGCGGATAATGAAAATCCCCAGTGGATCCGCCGGAAAATGTATAATGGCTTGCTTAGCGGATGTGCCGGTACCTCTTTCAGCTCCGGTACGCTGGAAAACCAGTGTTACTGGTTTAAAAAGTGGCAGCCACTGATGAATACCCCAGGCATGCAACTGGTTAACCATTGTTTTAAGCTTTTTGATGCACTTCCCTGGCATCAACTCATCCCTGATACCAATGAGCAAATCGTCGTTACCGGCCGGGGAACTTTTGGCTGGTTGGATTATGCCTGCGCTGCCAAAGCTTCTGACGACTCTTTTTATGTAATCTACATTCCAACCGGACGCACGCTGTATTTCAATTTGCATGCAATGTCTGAATCGGTGATGCGAATGCATTGGTACAATCCGCGAACCGGACAATTTATCCGCATTGGTCATGCCGGCCATGATTCACATTTTGGCGTGGTGACACCGGATGATGACGACTGGGTATTGATATTCGATGGAATTCCGGACTGGCAGCTGCCGGGATGACCTGTAATGTTTTTCTTTTAGCTATTTTCCCACCGCGATGGCAAAATTTTGATTTATGATTGTTCGCCCAGCCCACATGGAGGATTTGAATGACTTGTTCCGGTTCGAACAAGGGGTTATTGCGGCCGAGCGTCCCTACGATGTGACGTTAAAGGACGACCCGATCACCTATTATGATATTCCGGAACTGATCCGTTCTCCGCAGGCAGAATTATTGGTGGCCGAAGTGGATGGCCAATTGGTTGGTTGTGGCTATGTCAAAATAAAAACGGCTAAACCAAACCGGAAACACGTTCATTATGGTTACCTGGGATTTATGTTTGTCCTGCCGGAATACCGGGGTCGGGGCATCAACCAGGCCATCCTGGCGGGATTGAAGCAATGGTCCCATCAACAAGGGATCTCCGAAATGAGGTTGGAAGTATATGTTGAAAATCAATCCGCGCTTAAGGCCTATGCCAAAGGCGGATTTACCCCTTTGGTGCAGGAGATGCGGCTGGCATTGCCGTGATTTAGTCGTCGTCATTTTTAGGGTTCAGGGAGTCCAGATATTCCATCGCCATTTTTTTATTTTGTCGCATTAATTGGTGTACTATGAATCGCTATTTTGGTTTTTGCTTAAGTATCTTCTTTCTTTGGGCCTGCAACCCTTCTGCCAGTGAAAAAACCGCGGTCAATCCTGCGGATGAAACTAAATATCATGAGCAGTACCGCCCGCAATTTCATTTCTCTCCTCCTCAGCAATGGATGAATGATCCCAATGGCCTGGTTTATTTCGATGGTGAATATCATTTGTTTTATCAGCATTATCCGGATAGCAATGTGTGGGGTCCGATGCATTGGGGTCACGCAATAAGTACCGACCTGGTACACTGGGAGAATTTACCGATCGCGCTGTACCCGGACAGTGCCGGCTATATTTTCTCAGGAAGCGCTGTCGTTGATCATCAAAATACCAGTGGTTTTGGCGAAGGAAACCAACCGCCATTGATCGCCATGTACACCATTCATGATCCCATTAGAGAGCAGGCCGGTCACAACGATTGGGAATCGCAGGGCATCGCTTACAGCAATGACCGCGGGCGTACCTGGACCAAATATTCGGGTAATCCCGTGATACCCAACCCGGGTAACGAACGGGACTTCCGTGACCCAAAAGTGCGCTGGGACGAAGGTTCAAATCAATGGATTGTCGTGCTTGCCGTGCAGGACCATGTAGCCTTTTGGGGATCTCCTGATCTTAAATCCTGGCAACACCTCAGCGATTGGGGCACCGGCATTGGTGCTCATGGTGGCGTATGGGAATGCCCGGATTTGTTTCCCCTGAAATACCCGGGAAGTGATGTGACCAAGTGGGTATTGATTGTTAACATCAATCCCGGCGGACCCAATGGTGGCTCGGGGTCCCAATATTTTATTGGAGAATTTGATGGCATGGAATTCAAGATGGACGACAATCTGGCCAATCAGGTCAGCGATGGCCAGGGCATCTGGCTGGATTACGGCAAGGACGATTATGCCGGAGTAACCTGGGCGGATGCTCCACTCCCTCCAGAACGACGGCTATGGATCGGCTGGATGAGTAACTGGGAATACGCCACAGTCGTACCGACTACCGCCTGGCGCAGTGCCTGTACTTTACCCCGTGAATTAACCCTATTCCAAACAGACCTCGGCTATCGTCTGGCCAGTCATCCGGTCCAGGCGTTGCAACAATTGCGTCAGGACTCCCGATTGATTGACGCAGCGGTCATTGATGGCTCACTGGATTTGGGGAAAATACCATCAACCTTTGAGTTGGAGCTCGAACTTACTCTTCCCGATGAAGGAAATTTCTCCGTCGGGCTCCTTTTGGAAAATGAAAATATGGAATCTTACCGCATTGGTTATTCATCCGAAAACAACCGTTTTTACAGTGACCGGACGCAAGCCGGCGATCACCGCTTTTCGGACCTTTTTGCAGAAGGCTTGCATACGGCACCGCGCTTGAGTACCAACCGGCAATTAAAGATCCATGCTTATTTTGATGTCGCTTCGGTCGAGTTGTTTGCTGATGACGGAACCACCGTAATGACGGAAATCTACTTTCCGACGTCTCCATTTAATCATTTAAAGTTACAAGCGGAAGGAATTCCGGTAAACTTGAATTCTGCCACGATTTATACATTGCATTCAATCTGGTAAGCCGATTAATTCAGGTCAAAAATTTCCGCTGCTTTCAGAGCGACCCTGATCCGCACATCGGAAGAATTGGCTCTCCGGTAGGCTGCTTTGGTTTTGAAAGCCAGCACCGTTTCTATGGCGGGGTAAACGGTGATGTTTTGACCCATGGCTCCTTTCGCCGAATAGGCTCCGGCAAAGCGGGGATCACTGACGGCTTCCCACAACCACCACATGTACCCGTAGCCATAATTGACCCCTGAATCCAGGAAAACCGGGACATTGCGGTTGAGTTCTTCATGGGTCGTCCGTTGCTTCAGCATCTCATCGACCCAGGCAGCGCTGATCACCTGTTGATCTTTCCACTTGCCTTTATTTAACATAAGCAGACCCAGCCGGGCCATATCGCGGGTGGAAAACCACATCGGATAAGCCAGGTAGCGTGAAATGGTCGTATCTCCTTCCTTGTGTTGCAGCGAGCGATCCCAGTCCTGCATACCCAGGGGATTGGCCAGTTTGACTTCTACTTCGTCGTAAATGTTCTTGCCGGTTTTCTGTTCGAAAATAAACCCGGCCACATTGAAATCCCAGTTGCTGTACAACCAGTAAGAGCCGGGCTGCACCGAACCCCGTGCAGGGGCATATTCCTGCATTCCTCCGGGATATCCTTCTTTATGATACACGCCTGAACGGGCGGAGATGATGTCCCGGACGGTTGCGGTTCGTTCGATCGGCAACAATCCTCCCACATCATCGAGACCCAGATCGGCGATGGTTTCGTCCAGCCGGATGGTGCCATCTTCTACATATTCACCGTACAACATGGACAAAACACTCTTACGGCAGGAGGCGATGTAACTGATCTCGGCAACGTCTCCGAATTCAAAGACCACGTTCCCTTTATGCACGATCATCAACCCGGTAATCTTGGTGCTGTCGACCAGGTAACGGTAAAATGCCTGGGCTTTTTCATTGTGCCAGTGTCTGGATTCCTCTTCCGATGCCTCATGCCACACCCGGTCCGGGAAGTTCTGGGCCGGGAGCAGTACCGCACCGAATAGAAATAGTCCAAACAGTATTTTTTTGTGGCTCATTCTTAGATGTTTTAAAACCATCATTCCGCCATCCCGGCCTGCGCCAGGGTGATCATCAGGGCAAGCTGGATGGCCTTGGGGCCGTCTTCATTCACATACCATTCATGCAGCGAATGCGCCCCACCTCCTTTTCCACCCCGGCCGATGCAAACGGCGGGAATGCCCAGGGACACCGGGATATTGATGTTGGTGGATCCGCGACCCAACTCAGGTATTTCGCCAAAATAGGCGGTAGCAGCCATCGTTCGCTGGATCAGAGGCAAGGTCGGCGGAAGCTCTCCGGAAGGCCGGTCGCCGATCGGCTCCAGTTCGTAATCCACCTTTCCGTCCACACCGCTGGCATTGTAGTCACGCACCGCTTGATCAACACATTGCTTAAAAAGAGCCTCCATGGCAGTTAAATTTCCGGGTTCCAGTGCCCGCATATCCACCTCCATCCAGGATTCAAAGGGAATCGAGTTGACCGATGTGCCCCCTCCAATCCGCCCGATGTTAAAACTGGTTTTTGAACTGGCTCCGGATGAAAATGCCCAGGCAGCGGTTGAAAATTGGTCGATCACTTTGCCCAGAGCATGATGGGGATTTGCCAATCCGAAAGCTCCCCACGAGTGGCCTCCGGGACCTCGCACAATCAATTTATACCGTTTGGATCCTAATCCGGCATTGATGATCCGGCCCAGTTCACCGCCGTCAATGGCTATCCAGGCTTCAATGTTCAGTCCTGACCGGTTAAACATGTATTTCATGCCCCGCAAGTCACCCAGGCCTTCCTCCCCGACCGAACCGACAAAGAGCAAATCGTGACGGGTTCTGATGCCTGTCTGATTCATGGCTTTTAACACCCCCAACACCATCGCCAGACCACGGGTATCATCACCGATTCCCGGAGCCTTCAGCGTATCGCCAACCATCCGGACGTGGACGTCGGTGCCTTCAGGGAAGACGACATCAAGATGGGCATCGAGCGCTACATAGCCTGTTTCACGGCCGGTTCCTTTGCGTAAAGCAAGGACATTCCCTTCCGTATCGGTCCAGACGCTATCGGCACCGGCTTCATGCAACTTTTGGGCAAAAGCCATTCCCTTGTGAGCTTCTCCAAAGGGGGGCGCCAAGATCTCCGTCAGGCTGATCATGTCCCGGATGGTTTCTTCATCCTGTTTTTCGATCACGACAAAGGCCTGTTTGACCTTCTCATTGGTTGCCAGGTATTGTATTTCCCTGGAATATTGGGCGTCCAGGTTGGGTGTATTCTGGGCATTGGATTTTCCTGCGAAAAGGACAGCTCCAAGGAGACAGCCAACGATCAGTGATCTCAAGGAATGAAACATGTGTGGTGTGTTATTCAATAATTCTATAATTCAAGGTAAGGCATTCCCAATCATTTAATGTTTACGCAGAACCAATCCGGACCGGGTATTCAGATAATTTCCTTCATCGACCGCCAGGGTACCATTGATCAGCACATAGAGAATCCCAACCGGATATTGATGGGGTTCCTCAAAGGTGGCTTTATCGATCACCGTCTCCGGATCAAAGATAACGACATCGGCCCGCAGGCCTTCCCGGAGTTCTCCCCGGTCCGCCAGGCCCAAGGTGTGAGCCGACTGTCCGGTCATTTTATGGATGGCCTGGGGAAGGGTCAGCGTTTTCTCCTCACGGACATAATGACCGAGCACCCGTGGAAAAGTACCGTACCAACGTGGGTGCGGGTGACCCATGCCGGGTTTAACCAATCGACCATCCGATCCAATCATCGTTTGTGGGTGTTGCATAATGCGCTTGACGTCTTCTTCGATCATCACGTGATACACGCAGGAAGCCCCTCCGTTTAATTGAGCCTGGATCACCAATTCCGCACCATTGGCGATGGTGGTGTCCAATCCTTGTTCGATGCACCAGTATTTCAGCGTTTTGCCTTCCAGATCCGGCTGCCAGTCCACTTTGGCAAACTGGATGCGATCCAGATCACCGCCACCCCGGTCATTCAGAATATTAAAGATGATGCCCTGCTTGATGCTGTCTTTCAGACGTTGATCGGCTATCCGTTCTTTGAAGGCTTTTTGGCCACCCGCCATTGCCCAACTGGGGATCAGCACCGAGATGCCGGTATAACTGGCGGTATAAGGATATTGATCCATCTGAATATCGAGTCCCTGTGCCCGGGCCGAATCGACCAATGCGAGGGTCTCCACGCTTTTGCCCCACATGGGCTTTCCAATCACTTTATGGTGGGTAAGGATCACCGGAATGTCCGCCCCGGCTGATATCTGGATGGCTTCCCGGACTGCTGCCAGGAGACCCAGTCCTTCTTCGCGCAAATGGGAGGTATAAATGCCCCCGTATTTTGAGGCAACTTTCGATAATTCGATGACTTCATCCACTTTGGAAAACGTACCAGGCAGGTATTTTAGACCGGTGGAAATACCATAAGCTCCATCCAGCATGCCTTGTTCGATCTCGGACTTCATAGAATCCAACTCCAGCCTGGTAGGCGCACGGTTATCCAGCCCCATCACATTGCGGCGAACGGTATTGTGTCCGATCAGGTAAGCCACATTCATGCCCACTCCTTTAACCTGCAGGCTATCCATAAAAGCCCGGAGGGGCCAGGGTGAACCGCCATCGGGGCCTCCCAATGCTGTCGTAACTCCCTGGCGGACCATGCTTTCGCAATCATTGAGCTCCATAATGGGCTCAAGATGAGCGTGCATATCAATAAATCCGGGTGCAACGGCCAACGATTGAGCATCGATGATCCGGTCTGCGGTTGCTCCCTCTAAATCTCCCATAGCAACGATCATGGAATCGATGATACCAATGTCCAGAACGCTCGCCTCCGTTCCCGTACCATCGTATACGTTACCATGCAGGATCAACGTATCGTAATGTTTCGGCCCTTCGCAGGAAAGCAGAAACATGCCCATCAAGCCTATGAATACCAATCGTTGAATCATCGTAGAGAAATTTCCGGATAAAAGTGTGTGGTTAAAATACAATTTTCAGCGCATCCTCATTCCGCACCGTGGAAAGTAAGTGATCAAACACGCTACTTAGCTAATTCTCCCTCCGATTTTGACGCAACCGGCCCTTCCATGAATCTGGAATAAAACGCAATTTTGAATTATGGAAAAAACAAACATCTCCACCATCGACGAATACATCGGTAGCTTTTCTTCTCCTTTACGGGAATTGTTGGAGCAGATTCGTGATCACATCCGCCGGCTAGTTCCCGAAGCCAAAGAGACCATCAGCTATGGCATGCCAACCTTTAAAACCACCGAA
Source organism: Saprospiraceae bacterium (assembly GCA_020436785.1). Lineage (GTDB taxonomy): Bacteria > Bacteroidota > Bacteroidia > Chitinophagales > Saprospiraceae > JAGQXC01. The sequence goes on from JAGQXC010000322.1 coordinate 36,672, forward strand.
AATCTGGTGCATTTTGCGGCCTATGACCATCATATTGGCTTTTATCCGACCCCATCCGGGATCCAGGCATTCCAGGAAGAAATCAATCGTTATAGGTGGGCCAAGGGTTCGGTCCAGTTTCCACTGACCGAACCGATGCCATTTGACCTGATCGAACGGATGGTCACCTACCGGGTGAATGAAGCCAGGGCCAAATTTGCGGCCAAAAAGAAAAATTCGAAATGACCTTCAATCCTCGTTTAAACTAAAAATAAAAATATGGCTCTTAATAAAATTTCTCCCAGCCTTTGGTTTAGTGTTGAAGGCGGACAACTTGCAACCATCATCGATTATTACCAAACCATTTTTGGAAACAACTTTAAACCCGGACAGGTCATCCCTTTGGGTGATACACCCAGCGGTTATGCGGAAATGTGCCAGGTCGTCCTGTTTGAACAGGAATATACACTGATGAGTACCGCCCTGGAACATCATGCTTTAAATGATGCCGTTTCGTTCATCATTTATTGTGCAGATCAGCATGAAATCGATCATTACTGGAACCATTTCACCCGCGAAGGCAAGCAGTCCCAATGCGGATGGTGCGAAGATAAATTTGGCTTGCGTTGGCAGGTACTGCCGGAGAATCTCGGTGAACTGATGCAGAAGCCCAATGCCTGGAATGTCATGATGTCCCAACGCAAGATTGTGATCGCAGAATATTAACTTGCCATCAGAAACCACAATTCACTGTAAGAAATGAAAGAACACACCACTAATTATTTTAACACCTTGATTGAGATCGCCGAGGACAGCCCGGTAGACCATGCGGAAATCCCTGCATTGAAAGGGGATAAAAAGACCGTCGCATACCTACAATACGAACTTTTAATCGATCATCCCTACCGGTATACCTCCGATGACCTGATCTTCAAATGCCATGCCTTGCGACAGGAAATCGAACCGGTCGAATGGAAAGAAGCAAGGACAGTTTTTTTCTCCAAAGGACAGGCTTGTATGCGTGCATCCCCGTTGACCAAACGCTATGGCTGGGGCGTACACAGTGACCGTGAGGGCAAGATTGCATTGGTACCTGCTGAATCTGCCACCTATCAAAAACTACGGGATGATGGTCAGGTGGACAAAGTCAAAGCCATGCGCTCAAAACGAAAATAAATGTCCGATTCTCCCAATACGCTACGCATTTGTCCTCAAGGACATCGTTATTACAAAAGCAGCTCTTGTCCGGTCTGTCCCATCTGTGAGAAAGAGCATATCCCGGAGGCTGAATTTCTAAAAACGATCAGCGCACCTGCCCGGCGAGCGCTGGAACGAGAAGGCATTCTTTCATTGAAAAAGCTCGCTTCTTTCACTGAAAAGGAAATCCTTGCATTCCATGGCATCGGGCCCGGCTCCCTGCCTCCGTTGAGGGATGCCCTGACCAGGCAGGGATTGCAATTTAGTCCGTACAATGGTGAGACTTCCTGAATTTTATTCCAGTTTTAAGCGCATGACCTGGCGACGACTGCCTGCCGGTTTGACGTATTTGAAACTAAGGCGTTCGAAAAGCGGAACAAAACCCATAAACCGGTAAGATGGTGAATCCGGTGCTACGGGATAAGCTTCCAGGTATTTGGCGCCGGAAGCGTGGGCATACTGCCGGGCAGCCTGGATCATGGATTTCATCAATCCCTGCCGCCGGTAAGGACGCTTAACAAAAAAACAGGTGAGGGACCAGACCTTTTCCAGATGATCTTCACCACCCAGTTTACGGAAAGTATCCCGCGGAGCCACCGAACACCATCCGATGGGTACCCCGTGATCGTAAGCCAGGAGTCCGACCGGTTTGCCAGTTTCCACATGATGTTTTAAACTGGATTTCCGATCCGATTTTAGGTTTCGGTCTTTTTCAGGAGCCATGTTTCTCCATACCATACAGTAACAGTAGGCGGGACCACCCCGGGACTCAAAAAGCGCTTCCAGATCGGGCCAGGTGGTTTGGTCAACCGGTTTGAAATCGATGTTAGTCATTGATTCCAATACCGGGCACAAAAGTCCAGGAAAAAAGGATAATTTGGTGCGGGAGTATGTCCCTGATCGTGCTGACGCCAGACCAGGTCTCCGTCCAGCAATCCCTGGTTGACATCCGGCATATCTTTGGTTCCCAAATCCCTTTTTCCTAACAGGCGGTACACGGGTCCGGCGGCGGCCGTCGCCATGAACATGCCCAATTGGTCGGTCCACTGATCCCCTTCGCTCCCACAACCGACAAATACCGGCCTGGGCGCACAAAGCGCAATCAATTCATGGGCATCCACGGGAAGATCATCCCAGTGCAGGGGTCCTCCGTATTTGATGAAGTTTCCGGCCATCCAGTGGTATTCTCCGCTACCGGTCAGGTTTTCGACGATTTCTCCATAATTGCGGCGGTTCAATTTAGCACCGCCTTCGCCCGAAGAAGACACGTAGGCCACGGAAAACCGTTCATCAAAAGCCATGGTCACCAGGGCCGCCTTGCCATAGCGGGAATGACCACCGATGCTTACACGATGTTCATCGAGATCGTCGCGGTCACCAAAATAGTCCAGAGCACGGCTGGCACCCCAGGCCCAAGCCCGCAAAGCACCCCAGTCGTCCGGTTTACGCCGTTGCCCTTTATTCACCAGGCCGATGATGCCCTGGGTCAATCCGGCACCATGATCCGGCTGGATGCTGGTCGGACCCAGCAAGGCATATGCCCAGCCACGCTCCAGGCAATTCACCTGCCACTCCAAAGGTTTCGGCAGCGAGGTGTCTCTCGGCCGTCTAAATAATCCCCAGTAAAACTCGATGACAACCGGTACGGCCGGGTTGCGCTGAACCGGCAGTATCAGGGTTAAATCGATCGTTACGGACAGCTCCGGATGACCAGCGTTATCGACGATCCCGGCCAATTTTTGCAGGTGTGCGGGTAGGTTGCCAATCAAGGTGTCGCGCTCCCGCAGGATTGTCCAGGTGACCGGTGGTACGTTCGGTGGAATGCGACCATACACTTCGCGTTCAAAATCATCCAGGATTTCGTCCCTCCGGTTTTTCCACTCCGCCGCCGTTTGCACCGGGGTACCGTTGCGGAAAGTCAGCGGATCGGGAAGATCCGGATAAGGATTGGCTTTGGATTCATCGTAATTGACGGCATTGGGCGCATTCATGTCGTTGCCATTGGCCCCCGGTCGCAATTCGGTTATGCCTAATTGAGCCATCATCTCCCGATGATCCATCTGCGACAACGCATGGAGGCTGTCCCGCTCGCGTTGCGAAGGAAATTGGGCCCGGACCAGGGTGTAGCTCGATATGAACAATGTCAAAAGGAAAAGTCTTTGCACGTGCTGTCTTTTTGATGAAAAGATGCAGTTACCTGATTCTGGATTAGGAAGGTACAATTAATTCAAACGACCATTGACAGGAAAATCGCCATCCATTCCCGCTTATTTAGGGATAAACCGCTAACTTTGCCGGCTCAAAATCAATCGGTTAGATGGCCACACCCCGTTCTGTTGCCTTTCATACCCTGGGCTGTAAGTTAAACTTCGCAGAAACTTCTTCGATCACCCGGCTATTTGAAGGTGCCGGCTATGCCATTCACAACTGGGAGGAACCGGCCGATTTTTATGTCATCAACACCTGTTCGGTGACTGATTTTGCCGACCGCAAATGCCGGAAAGCCGTTCGCCATGCCTTGCGTCAGTCGCCTCATGCCCGCGTGATCATGATGGGCTGCTATGCCCAGCTCAAACCGCAGGAAATTGCCGAAATTCCCGGAGTAGATCTGGTCCTCGGCGCCGGAGAAAAATTCAAGGTTCTGGATTACATCGATCAACTGCGCGACACCGCTGGCAAAGGCTTGGTTGCTGTGCAGGACATTCAATCCATCACCCACTTTGACCAGTCCTTCTCTTTTGGCGATCGTACGCGCTCTTTTCTGAAAGTACAGGATGGCTGTGATTACAACTGTGCTTTTTGTACCATCCCCCAGGCGCGGGGAAAGAGCCGCAGTGAATCGATTGATCGCATTGTAGCCAATGCCGAAGCCATTGCGGAGATGGGCGTAAAAGAAGTTGTCCTGACGGGTGTCAATATTGGTGATTTCGGCAAATACCTGGACCCTCAAACGGGACGTTTCCGGCGGCAAACTAACTTCCTTTCATTGTTGCAAGCGTTGGATCAAATTGCATCCATCGCAAGGATCAGGATCTCGAGCATTGAGCCGAATCTATGCGATGATGCGGTCATCGAATTCATTGCCCGGTCCCGATGCATAGTCCCCCATCTGCACTTGCCCCTCCAGTCTGGCAATGACAAGCAACTGGAGAAAATGCAACGGCGTTACCGCAGGGACCTGTATGCCGACCGGGTGGCCGCCATCAAGCACCACATGCCACATGCCTGTATTGGCGTGGATGTCATTGTGGGGTTCCCGGGTGAGACCGATGAAGATTTTCTGGAAACCTACCGGTTTATCCAATCACTGGACATTGCATACCTGCACGTATTTACCTACTCGGAACGGACTAATACGCCTGCTTATTCGATGGTCGACCCCGTCCGGATGGAAGTACGCCGTGAACGTAACCGGCAATTGACCATTCTCTCTGAGAAGAAGCGCAGGGCTTTCTATGCCTCTTTCCGGGGTCAGGTTCGCCCCGTACTCTTTGAAAAAAGTAACAAGCCCGGATGCATGACCGGATTCACGGACAATTATTTGAAAGTTGATCTCCCGCTGGAAGGTGAACGGTTGAACACGATCTTCCCGGTCCGGCTGGAACGCCTGGATGATGAGGGGCATTTTTCCGGTGTTCAATTGCCGTTGCCCCAACTGGCTTAAGACTGGATCAGTGGGTGAGCAGGCTATGGGAATGTTCAAAGGCAAAACACAGATCGTCAACGGTATTTACCTTTTCGATTTCATCGGCGCTCAGCTCAACTCCGAACATGTTCTCCAATTTGAAAATGAGGTCCATCCGGTCGATGGAATCCAATTGTAGATCATTTTCCAATGAATCGGAGCTGTAGATCTGTTGAGCCGGCCGGCCCAGGATATAGCTGAGGTATTGCAGAATATGTGTTTTCATATGGTTGGGAATTAGCCGAAATACACTGATTTTCCAATAAACGACCCAGGGTTGATCCCTGTTTTTTCCTGACTCAAGGTTTAAGAAATTGTTAACAATTCTTCAGGATTTCATAAACTTAACGGACCGGGTCCCATTGTTTGAAATAAGTTGTAAGTAATACATTCCGGTACCAAAAGCAGCAATACTACGGGTCCACGTTCCGTAAGTATGAATGTTTTCCTGGGTAAGCAATCGACCTACCTGATCATAAATACGGATTTCCCGGACTGCTATTTTTTGACTCCAATTCAAATTTATCAGATCCGTAGATGGGTTAGGATAGATCCGTAAGTCCCAGTCCCCGTTTGAATCCGGTTGATTGTTGGAAGTCTCCAGGGCCAGCTGGTAAGCCTTCCACACATTAAGGATGCCGTAGCCGTAATACGCATTGGGAATCATCATTCCATCGAACGGTCCGCAGACTTTCGGGTCCAACATCGGGTCGGCGGAAGCTTCTAAAAGGTATTGGATCCGCTCTACGTCTCCATCCAGTTCGGGCAATGCAGAAATTAGCAGCGCTACCGCTCCGGCCACATGTGGCCCGGACATGCTGGTTCCGTTCCAATTTTGATAACCACCTCCGAGGACTGCTGACCGGACATTTACTCCCGGTGCGACGAGATCCGGCTTCAGACGCCCGCTACCGTCAACCAGCACCGGTCCCCGCGATGAAAAAGAAGCGATGGTATCATCCTGGCGTATGGCGCCAATGGTAAAACTGGATGCATAGATGGCGGCCGGATCGTAAATGGAACTGCAACCCTGGTTGCCATCGTTACCGGCAGAGACGACCACAAATATCCCTGCCGCCTTTAATTGCCGGATGGCTTCATCCAACAGGGAAAAATTTTCGGTGTTGCATCCTTCTGCCGGCGGACAGCCCCAGCTGTTGTTGATCACGGCTGGCCCAAGGTCGGGATTGGCATTTTCACCATTCAGATCGGTTGGTGCCAGCAGCCATTCAAAACATTCCAGGTACGTCCAGGGAGAACCCCATCCGCGCTCCATGCACCGGCAACCGATCCAGTTGGCTTCCGGGGCCACACCAATGGATTCCTCCGGCGCCGAACCGGCCATGGTACCCATGGTGTGTGTACCGTGACTGTGATCGTCACAAGGTACCGGGCTATCCAACCCGCACGGGTTGCTCGCCGGGGTTGGCATGCTGTCCTGATTGAGCGGGTTGATGTCATGAATGGCATCGTGCCAGTTGTAGTTGTGATCCGCATTTCCGTCATTACGGTATCCGCGGTATTGTTGTTTCAATGCAGGATGCTCCCATTCATATCCGGTATCTTCACCCCCAATGGTCACACCCTGACCCTGGATGCCCAGAGCCCACAGGCTGTCCGCTCCGATGCGCGTGATGCCCCAGGGGACTGTTCCCCGGGTATCGAGTGTACTGGCCTTCCATTCTGCGGGTGGAGGTGTTAATTTCCATTGCGGATTTGGCACTATTTTTTCAACGTTGGGTAACTGAATAACCTCACGCATCTCGGCGCCGGTTAAATAAACCTTGAGGCTATTAACGATCCAGTGACTTTGCCATGACTTATGGTGGCTTTGAATCCAGTTTAGAACGGGTTGTTGGGTAGTACGTGCGTGTGAACGTAATTGGTTATAGACGGCAAAGGCCTTTGCTTCCCTTCTTTTTAGATTGGCGGTTTCCGGCTGAGCCTGGGCAAGATAAATGATGCATTCCAACGCATCATCCGGGGCTGCAGCTTGCAATTTTTGCAGCAACCGTGGGTCGATGGTCCCCTGACCAAAGCTTGGTCCGGATCCGTGGATCAACAAGATTGTCAGTAAGAAAATTAGTGTACGAACCATATCAGTACAAACCGCGCTCAACCTAAAACATTCTAACGACGAAAATGATTTACCTCACCCGGCAATATTTTAATCTGTGTAAGATACAGTTTCTGATTCTGCTATCTTTGCAGGCTATGGGTTCACGACATTTTCTCGGCAGGTATGTGGGTCAGGAAAAAGGTCCCTTGCTGGTGGCCATCGGTGCCATGCATGGCAATGAACCGGCCGGTGTGAAAGGCATCGAATTGATGCTTAAAATGCTGGAAGTTGAACCCATTACTCATCCTGATTTTGTTTTCAAAGGTCGATTTTTGGGTCTGTTGGGAAACCCCACAGCCTACCAGCGCAGGATGCGATTTGTAGATGTGGATATGAACCGGCATTGGGATCCGGTCCGCATCCGCCAGCAGGTCCAGCAACCGGAACTGTCCCGGCTGGTAGAGGATAAAGCGATCCTCAGCCTGTTGCGGCTGTTGCATGAAGAGATCAGACACGATCAACCGACAGAAGTGGTGTTGCTGGATCTGCATACCACCTCATCGACGGGAGGTATTTTCACCATTGCGGGTAATGAGCCCGACAGTCAGGAACTTGCCGTTGAGTTACCGGCACCTGTCATCCTTGGTCTGGCCGACCAATTGCAGGGAACCCTGCTGCAGTATTTCAAAAGCGTCCGGTTGGATGTGCCCATTCGCACGATTTCTTTCGAGGCGGGGCATCATACCGACCCGTTGTCGGTCAACCGGTGCATCGCTGCCTTGACCTGTTGCATGCGGGCCATCGGATGTGTCCGCCCTCATGATGTCGAAAGCCAGCATATGCGGATACTGCTTGACCAGGCGGACGGATTGCCCAAGTTAACCCGGTTGGTCTATCGCCATTCTATTCAACCCGAAGACCGCTTCGTGATGGAACCCAATTATTCCAACTTCAGGCCGGTCCAAAAAGGGGAATTGTTGGCCTATGACAGCCAGGGTGCCGTTGTATCTCCCTACGATGGCCGGATTCTGTTACCACTTTATCAAAAACAGGGAGATGATGGTTTTTTCATTGTCCAAGATGTTCAACTATGAGTCCTACACCAATCCAATGGGAAGCCATTGATGCCCTCATCAATGCCACGGCAGATGATGATCAACTGGCCATCCAATGGCTGGAAGATCTGGCCAAACATCAGCATGAATTGTTTGGTTATCTGGTTTCCGAAGAAAATCAAACCGTCTACACGGAGACCGAACGATTCCAGGCGTTATACCTGATGGCCATCATCTGGAAAGCGTTGGCGGATCAGCTGTCTGACCTGGTGCTTGATCCGGAGACCATCGAAGCCATTGATGCAGGCAATTGGGCGCAGTACGAGGCTACAGTTGATTATGCAAAATTGTTGGATGACTGGATTGATGAGAGTGCCGAACCGGAATTGCTTGAATTACTCATTCAGGGCATTGTGGAAGAAGATGAACTGGGTGAGGAAAATCCGGAGGCGGTCTGGGGCCTGTTCCTGTTAACCAAAACGTGTCTGGATGCCTTACTGACTTTACAGAAGCACGAATAGCCCCAACGACATTATTCTTCCCGGTATTTGCTTACCTTCATAACCATGACCCCGGTTTATACGTTATTGGTATAAAAGCGTTAGAATTTATGTACCTCCTCCCCCGTTGCGCTTTCCTCTTGCTCCTGTTGTCCTGTTTTGGGACGGCCTTTTCCCAACGGATCTCTATTTCTGATGAGGTGCAATTGCACAATGACATTTCCTACGATATTCTGGGTCGCTACGACGATCGCATCCTCTTGTTCCGGGATAAGGTGAATAAGCAGGAGATCCAGTTTTTTGATGATCAGATGCGCCTGCGTAATTCCAAAGAGCTGGAACTGGAAGACCGGCGGGTCATCATGTTAGGCGTTACCCGCAATCCGGATTTTTTCTCCCTGATCTATTATTACCGTCGCAAGAGCAACCTTTACATTGCCGTTCAGCAATTTGATGGCAAAGCGCAACCCATTGACACGATGCGGATCGTCAAAGTGCTCGAGAATGTTTTTTTAATGCCCGACTACAAAATGACCATCTCCGAAGACCGCACCAAAGTGGCCATTTTTTCTTCCGACCGGGAACGCGAAATGGACGTCTTCGTGGTGGATCTGATCCATTTCGGCTTGCTGGGTGAACAAACTTTATTGTTTGATGATGTGATCCTGCGCCGCGATTTCCGCTCCATCGAAGTGAGTAATGAGGGGATGGTGTGTATCATACTGGAAAAAGACAATACCGTATTTAAATCCGCCGACCATTTATTGAAAACTTTCTTTTTGAATCCACTTACCAAGGAGATTACCTCACTCGACATCCCGGTGACCGACCGCATTACCGTTGACATGCATTTTCAGTGGGACAATGAAAATTTGTGCCTGGCCGGCGCCGGTTTATATTCCGACCGGAGTTTTGACCGGGCCCAGGGCTTTTTCTCTTTACGGTATTGTCTGAATGATGCTTCCATCGCCATGCAATTTCATCCCTTCACCGAAGACATCCTGGTAGACATTTACGGGAAGACGGTGGAGGAAAAAAAGGGCATCGAAGAAGTGGAAGTTCAGGACATTCTGTTGCGCGAAGACGGTGGAATGATCCTGATCGGTGAGATTAAGAAAGAATTTGCCCGCCGCTCTTTTTACGGCGATCGACCTTATGCTTCTTCGGGTTACGGCTATCTCAGTGACTACCAGTATGAAGATCTGATTTTGTATTCCATTCAGCCCAATGGAGATTTGCAGTGGACTTCCGTTTTGCATAAGAAACAATATTCCCACGACGATGAAGCCATCTACTCCTCCTATTTTGTTTTCAAAAACCCTTCAAAAGTACGCCTGGTATTCAACGACGAAATCAGCAAGGAAAATACCGTCAGTGAATACGTTCTCCGCGGTAACGGAGAGATGTTGCGCAACAGCCTTTTTAATACGGAATACCAACGCCTCCAATTGCGGTTCCGTGATGCCGTACAAATCTCTTCCACCGAATTCATTGTTCCCAGCCAGCGACAGCTCCGCCTTAGCCTGGTCAAGGTGGACTACCGGTAATCCGGTCTCCATGCAACCATGTAACGAATCACTGCGGACGAGATACCTAGATGTAGGTATTGAGAATCTGCGCTTTATGACCCAGTTTTATGCATTTGTAAGATTCCGGGGATCAATGTTTGGCCCAGGTCTGGCGGAATCAAAACTGGTGCGATATGAAATGGAACTTCACCAACCTCCTGCTCATTGGAATTTTGGGAACCCTGATTACCGGCAGCGTTCTGGCTCAGAACATCAATCAAATCCTGAGTTCGTATACCGGAACCAATGCAAGCGGCTACCTGCGCCCGGTGACCGACCTGACCGCCGCGTCACTGCATACCGGCCTTTGGAGCTTGATGCCCGATGATTCAAGCTTTCATGTCCGTTTCGGGTTGACCCACAGCGCCTTCCTTCCTTTTTCCAATCAACAGGAGTTTGAGGCGGTGACGGAATATCCTTTCACTCCGGAATCCAAGGTCCTTGCCCCAACCATCGTCGGCGCTATAGAATCGGTGACCGTACAGGGAGAGAATGGGACAGCCTTTGTTTTTCCCGGCGGATTCAAGCCCGAAGTATTTCTTTACGCGTTGCCGGAGATTGCCGTTGGCGAGGTAGCCGGCACGTCCCTTTACGGAAGATACCTGGGCTTTAAACTGAACGACGATGAATTTGACCGCTTCAGCAATTGGGGACTGGGGATCCAGCACGACATCTCCCGCTATTTTCCTCACGAAGGTTACCGGTTAGGCATTGGTTATGCCTATCACCAGGTCAAGTTGGGTGACCAGGTAAATGGGCAATTTCACCTGATTTCCGGCAATGCGTACCTCACCGGCCGCCTTGGTCTGGGGTATGTATCCCTGGGCTATGCAATTTCCAATATGCAGGTGAGTTACGATTACGATTCCGGCGAAACCACCGAACGGATCCGCATCGATACCAAAGGCGACTATCCATTTATGGCGGAGATCGGGGGTGAATTGAATTTGTGGGTAATCCGATTGCGATTGGCGGCCAAGGTTTCCCCACCATTTGGCGCCGCAGCCGGATTGCATTTTGCTTTTTAAGAACCCGAATAATTACCTCAGGATATGAAATTTTCAGCCTTTTTGTTATTGCTATCAGGATGCTTCCTCTTGCAAACCTGTTGTTATTATCCGTTTGGAGATCCTGACTTGTGTGAATACTACGCCATTGAAAAAACCGTCCGAGCACCC
>JAGQXC010000004.1 GCA_020436785.1 Saprospiraceae bacterium
AGAACCCTCGGATGGAAAAAATGAATTCCGCAGAGCGATGGTCTTAAATGACATCAGTACAATGTATGCATCCTTGCCCTCACCCCGGTCGCCTTTGTATACATATAAATGGACACCATCGATATTTTTATCAAAGGCCGGATACAATTCCATGGCTACAAATTTTTCAAAAGCAGCTTCTGAACCCATTTTTACCGGAAATGGCCGCACGCCCACCAATTCACCAATTTTAGGATTTACGAGTGCATCGTATCCGACGCAGATAAAATCGGTATAACCGCCATCATCCTCATAGGCGTCCGAGCTGGTCGAATAGCCTGCTTTTTGCATTTCAGCAATCAAGGCATTAATCTGGGGATATGCATTTTCGCCTTCGGCATCGGCAGATGGAAAATAATAATCCCTCGTTTTTTTCAAATCAAATCGGAAGCCATAGGTTAGTTTTCCTTTGCGATCTCCCCGGTCTCCGTAAGAAAGATACATGCCAATGCCATTGCCGAATTGTTGCATCCCTGCATTTAATTGAGTGATGTAATTGGCAAACTCAGGGCCACTGTGATTTTCTTTGATATTAACATTTATAGTGGAAAATGCTTCCGGAAGATTTTGAGCATTAGCCATGGTAAATACCACTGCCAATAGCAATGTAAACATTGTTTGCATATAACTGGTTTTTTGGTTGAAAATCGACGCTGATACGTATTGATGAAATCCGGTAGTATTAAAATCAATACTAAAACGGGGTATCTATCTTCTGAAATTTCTTTGCTCCCGGACGTTTATAGGTGCAACCCTCTTGAAGATAATAATTTGTTCCAACTAAAAAAAATAAATCTTTCATGCCCGCCACGTCCAATTTATTGGCCCGTCTGCCATTATTCTAAGTGGATCCGTCCCAATAAATTAATATCCATACCACCACTCCATCCGAAGCCATGATCTTTCAGCATGCGCTCCTCATGGAGCGGGTGAATACGATGTTCACCATGAGCCAATAAAGCCAGGATCTGCCCAGGACGCTCATGCCAACTTGCCCAGCCAATCGGGGATTCCCCATACGCATCAGCGATCGTTTTGTCGGCGCCTCCTTCCAGCAGTATGCGGATGGTTTCCGCATTGCCGAAAGCAGCAGCACGATGCAGCGGCGTTTCACCCCTGGTCAGGGCATTTCGCATAAATGCTCCGGTCTCTACCCCGGGAACCGTCCGTGCATTGGGATCGGCGCCGTGATGCAGCAGCAGCCTGGCCAGGTAGTTGGCTGCCGGATGATTGGCCTTGCTGACGGCATTGTGCAATGCCGTTTCCCCCGTGTCCTTCAGCGTAAACCGTACATCTGCTCCGGATTCGATCAGGTATTGACAGAGTTGCCAATGGCCGTGAAATGAGGCCCCGTTCAAATCGTAGTTATCTCCAAGACTGGCAAGGGATGCCCCTTCCCGGATCATAAATTTGACGGCGGTCACATCGCCGTAATAGGCACACCAATTTACCAACGGCACACTCTGATCATCACAGGCTTGCGGATCATGGCCAAGCTGGCAATAGTCCAGGACCAGGTCGGTCCGGCCATCCCGGATGCGAACGATGTATTCCTGCCTGGTCATCGTAACGGGATTATTCCAGAACTTCGTAGATCACCATCATCCCGCCTTTGTTTTTCAGTTTTGCCTCGCCGATACGCCGGCACTGGAAAGACTCTTTGATCAACTCGTAGGATTTCTCACTAATGATAATCTGTCCTTCTCCGGCAACCGACTGCAATCGTTGTGCGATGTTGACGGCATCGCCGATAACGGTGTAATCCAGGCGACGCAAGCTGGCCGAGCCGATGTTGCCCGATACCATTTCACCGGAATTTATTCCTATGGAAACGTGGGGTTTAAAGTGCACCTCTGTCGCTTCGACTGGCAATTTTTCGATCTTCTCACGCACCGCCAGTGCAGCATCAATGGCCCGGTCCAGGTGAAATTCACCGCGAAATACCGCCATGACCGCATCACCGATAAATTTATCGATCAATCCCCCCTGGGCCAGGATCTCCTTGACGATGATGTCAAAATAATTATTTAGTAATTTAACCACCCGGTCCGGGGTTTCATGTTCACTGATGGACGTAAAACTGCAGATATCAATAAATGAAACAGAAGCCTCCACCGTCTCATTCACCATCAGCGATTTTTCATATTCTTTGGTTCCCATAAAATTCAGTACGTTCTCATCGACATACATCTTTAGGATATTATTTTCCTTGATGGCGCGCATCGTTTGATGCAATTGCTCGACATAACGGATCGTCTTGTCAATGGTTACTTCCAGGTCCTGAAAATTGACCGGCTTGGTCACAAAATCGAATGCCCCGAGGTTCATGGCTGCCCGGATGTTTTCCATATCGCCATAAGCAGAAACAATCACCGATTTCAGCAAGGAGTGTTTTTCCGATAGCCGGGACAATAAAGTGAGCCCATCCATTTCAGGCATATTGATGTCACTCAGCACCAGATCAACATCCTGGTGTTCCTCCAATTGCAAAAGAGCCTGGATGCCGTTCATGGCAAATATGAACTCGTAAACATTCTCACGAATTTTTTTTCGGAACTTCTGCTTGATCAATACTTCCAGATCCGCCTCGTCGTCAACAACCAATATTTTAGCCATATTCAGATCTGCTTGAGTTTATCTTTTAAAATAGCGAAATCCAACGGTTTGGTCAAAAAGTCATCAGCGCCTAAATTCATTGCCGTGCGGTAATTGTCTTCATCACCATATGCGGTGATCATCATAACGACCGGAGGGGGAGCACTGAATTTTTGTTTGATCTGCCTTAACAGTTCCAGACCGCTGATTCCCGGCATGTTGATGTCGGATAATATCAGAACGGCTTCCTGACCATGATCTTTTAGATAACCTAGGGCTTCTTCGCCGGAAAAGGCAAATACAAACTGGATATCTCCGTTGCGTATCTCTTTGCGAAATCGCTGTTCAAATAAAACCTGAACATCGCGTTCATCATCTACTACCAGGACTTTCATGATTTATTTTGATTTTTGGGAATTATGAATGAAAATGTGGTACCCTGACCCACTGCACTTTGGACTTCAAATTTTCCACCGTGCGCTTTTATGATGTCATGACTGATCGAAAGACCCAGTCCGGTACCCTGACCGGCAGGTTTGGTGGTATAGAAGGGTTGAAATATTTTATCTTTGGTCTGCTCGCTCATTCCTGACCCGTTATCCGTAACTTCCACCATTACCTGATCACCCTGGTCTTTGGTCGTCACCAAAACGTGGGGATCGTAACCCTCTTCGTTCAACCGGATTCGTTCGGCAATCGCATGGAAAGCATTGGTGATCAGGTTTAAAACCACCCGCCCGATATCCTGCCGGACTGCAATTACTGTAGTGAGTCCATCGTCAAGTTTCGTGGTCATTTTAACCTGAAACGATTTATCCTTCGCCCGCATTCCGTGATAGGCCAGACGGAAATATTCATCAACCAATTGATTGAGGTCAAATATTTCCGCTACTCCGTTGCTTTTGCGGGAATGCTGCAACATGGATTTAACAATATTTTCCGCCCGTTTTCCATGATGCATTATTTTTTCTTCATTTTCGAATAAATCTTTTACCAATAGTCTGACTTCTTCCCAGTTCTGGCGGTCAACTTCTTCGATCAACTCCGTCACCAGCTCCTGATTGATTTCAGAAAAATTGTTGACAAAATTTAACGGGTTTTGGATTTCATGGGCAATGCCTGCCGTCAATTCACCCAGTGCAGCCATTTTTTCCGATTGGATCAATTGATTTTGAGTATTTTTTAAGTCGTTAAGGGAATTACGAAGCGCCTGATTCACTTCTTCAACGGCTTTACTCTTTTGCTGTAATTCTTCAATGGTTTCTTCAAGCAATACGGCGGTCGTCTGTTTTACTTTTTCAGTACGGTCCAGTTTAAACTCCAGAATTTCGATATCCTTTTGCAATTTTTTTAACAACAATAGTATTTCTTCCTGATGCGCCGGAGCCAGCTCATTTAATTGCTGGAATTTGTTCAACAATGAAGTAAGATTTGCATTCATTTTAGTCTCAACACCTTAAAAGAAAACAATCCGCAAAAGTATTTTGTACGACTGGTAACATCACTCGGTCAGGCCTCTGAGATACGCAATACTCTGAGGGACCTGTTCCATCACCGAACTGCTTTCATCTTCAATAAAATAATGTGCCACACCGATCCGCTTCGCTTCTTTGAGTATGGCCGGCATGTCCAGTTCACCGCTGCCCAGTACGACATTATTTTCTTCAGAGGTACCTCCGGTCAGATCTTTTTCGGTACCTTTTTTCATGTCTTTCAGATGCAGCAATTTCCAACGGTCACCGTATTTCTGCATCAAAGCGACCGGGTCCCCACCTCCAAACTGGATCCAGAAGATATCCATTTCAAAAGAAACGAACTGTGGATTCGTGTTTTGAATGATGTAGTCGAGCAAGGTTTCGTTTTCATAAGGTTGGAATTCGTAGCCATGGGCATGATAACAAAGTGTCAGGCCGTTGTCATGCAAAACCTTGCCGGATTGGTTGAAGACTTCCACCGCCTTTTGGGCATCCGCCAGCGTGAAGTCCCCATTGTGTGGTACCCAGGCACACATGACAAATGTTGAACCCAATGCCTTGGCCTTTTGAACGACGGCAAGCGGATCTTTTTCCAGTTCTCCAAAATCCGCACCGGTAGCCGGAATGGTGATACCCCGTTCATCACACATTTTCCTGAACGCTTCCGGGGACAAACTGCCTCCATCACCTTCAACTTCGGTGAAGCCCATTTCTTTGATCCGGTCCAGCGTACCTGCCTGGTCATCCGGATAGTAATTTCGAAAGCTGTACATCTGAACACCCAGGGCAGCGGTAAATAAAGGTTCACTAGCACCTGTTTCCTCCGTGGCTGTCTCCTCACTTGCTGGTGAAGAGCAAGATGCCAGGACTAAAAGCACTGCCGATAAGCCCATCCATTTCATCATTCTATTGCATTTAAATGATCAATTCATTAAAAATAATTATCTATCGGGAACCGGTGGGCTTCTTTTTACAAGACCCGGACCGGACACCTTAAACAGGGTTATCTCATGCGGTTAAAACCAGATGATCCGAACATCATCCTTTGAAAAAATTGTGCTTAAAATACGATTAAATGCCATATCAATACCTGTAAATGCCTCTCCACGATCCGGAAGCTGTAAAATCAAGGCGGGTCAATTTTCCCGTAATCCCCGGATAATCACATTGCCGGTGCCCTTGGGATCGCACGGATACATCAGGTCTTTCTCCAACTGCTCCGGATGCTGTAAGATAGCATAAAAATCATCCAGGAATCGTAATGCCGATTTCCTGGCGGCATCATCAAGTAAAGGAGAATCCTGGTAGATGGCATAAATGGAAGGTTTCAAGGATTCAAAGCGTTTAATGACCGGCTCATAGGCTTCCATCAATGGAATGCAATAACCACGGTAACGCCGGTCACGGATGGAAGCAAGTTTGAGTTCGGGTGCGGGATGCGCATAAGGAGCATTTACCATCCCGGAGTGGTCAAAATCATAAGGCACGGCAATGGGTACACTGTTGCTGTCCTGCGCAATGAGCTTGATGTTCTGCAGGTAATTTACCGACCAATCGGTGTTGCCAATCAAATATTCAAACATTGCCATGGGTAGGAAATAATCCCGCTGGACCATCTGTGGCCGCAGATCCTTTTCGATGGAAATCATCTGATTGCGGGCTGCCATTTGTTTTTCTTCTTCCAGCAAGACGCCATAAAATGAGCTTTCTTTCTTTTTATCGGTTGGTTGCAAAGTTACATTCACCAGGCGGGCCCGGAAGCTGTACGGTGTGATCAGATTATAGATTTTGTACGCCAGAAACTCCTGGATAACCAGTTTATCATCCCGGCATGGCATGATCAGCTTAAGTTTGTCCTGCCGTGCAAAAATGGTGTTCTCCTGAGGGCCGCCTTTTTTGAAATTGATCAGCAGCGGCGGGTACGTACAATTTTCCCGTAATCTGCGAAAATGACCTCTGGTACGCACCTTCACAGGAATTTCTACCGTTCCCTGATTCGCATCTGCAAACGACAATTCCAATGGGAAATAAGTCGGTTCACCACTACGGTCATTGAGTAATTTGCGCATCTCTCCCCGTAGTGTGATGGTAATTAATTCTTCGGATCTAAACAGATCATTTGGGAATGAATCCGGCTGACCGTGTACCTGTGGAATGCCACCAATCCAGAAGAGGATCAGTGGGTAATATTTGATGACTTTTTGATAAGATGTCATGGGGCTTTCTGATTAAGATACTACAAAACCGAGACACCAAAAAATCATCTTGGGGAATCCGGAACACCCGGGAGGGTACCCGAAGTTTGAATCTTAATCTCCCCTGGACCAAACACATCGCCGGAAATATGGATGGCATCGCTCCATCACTTCAGGAATTTCCATCAATAATATTTAAAGGCTCAAAGGTTTGAAATAGCCCTCAACCTTTATCTACGGGCTTCAGTGCACCGATGCCTGCCTGCCAGAGCTTTTGGTTAAACTCCGGAATAGCGATGTTTAAAAGCTCATTTCCTTCTTTTTTCAATGTCATCCATTGAGCATCCAAAGCCTTCATGCGGTCGCGATCCGGCTGGGTAACCACGGGAATATCGCTTTCCGTGTGATTCAGAACGAACAGGTAGTTGGCGGTGAATTTATTTTCATAATTATCGACGTCATCATAGGCCTTGGATTTACGCTGGACCATAGCCTCATCCCAGTCCGATAATTTTTTCACCAGTTTTTTCCCTTCCTCTTTGATGGTTGCCTGGTTTCCGTCATCGGATACATGCTGCAAAGCCGCCGAAAGCTGTCCCCGGAGATCATGCAGGGTATTGACCAGGTTGTGCATCTCAGTGATTTGAGATTCCATGTATGTCATTACACTGTCGTAAGTGGCATACGTTGTTTGATCGGTCGGATAATTAGGATTCTTCAGAATCTTACACGAAGTTTTGTATTCCTTACCCTGGACCTTTAGCACCATCTGATAGGTGCCGGGGATGACTTTGTGTCCCGCATAACTGGATTCGATGTAAACACCCGTGACCCCCGGCATGGAGGGATACCGCATGTTCCAAACGAACCGATTCAATCCCTTGGCTGCCGGAAGCGCCGGATCCGGTCCGGGTCCTCCGTCCCAGGGCTTGAATCCTTTGTATCCGGAAGAAAACGTCCGTATGGAATGACCGTCCTGATCGTTGAATTCCAGACTTACCTCCAGAGAATCTTCGGCCAGTTGATAATAGACCACCACCCCATTGGCCGGGTTGATGCCCTCAAGATCATCCTGTCCGGTAAAGTCTTCCGAAGTACGGTTAAGCGGGCTGTATCCATTCGTCAGGTAAGCATCTTCCGGCTGATAGACCCTGGTCGCATTGGCCATCTCCTGATATTGTTCCAACAAGCCAAGGTCATCCAGGATCCAGAAAGAACGGCCCATGGTGGCTGCGATCAGGTCACCATGGCTGATCTTCAGGTCTGTTATGGGCGTAACCGGAAGATTGAGTTGGAAGGGCTTCCATTGCTTGCCGCCATTCCAGGAAAGATAGATACCCGTTTCCGTTCCGGCATACAATAAATCCTTGCGGACCGGATCTTCCCGGACCACCCGTGTATAGGCCCCATAGGGAATGCCTTCATTGATGCTGGTCCAGGTCTTTCCATAATTGGTGGTTTTGTATAACCCTGGTGCATGATCGTTTAATTTGTAGCGTGTGGTCGCAATGTAGGCGGTCGCCGGATCATGGGGCGACACCTCTATGGCATTGACGAGGCATTCTTTCAAGCCCTCCGGGGTAACATTTTGCCAATGGTCTCCTCCATCGCGGGTCAGGTAGACCAACCCGTCGTCGCTGCCGGTCCAAATGACCCCTGCTTCCTTCGGTGATTCCATGACATAGCTAAGCGTCCCGTAATTTTCAGCACCTACTGCTTCATTGGTGTAGGGGGCTCCGCCTTTTCCCTGCTTGTCCTTTTCATTGCGGGTTAAATCGGGAGAAGCTTCTTCCCAGGTTTTGCCGTAGTCGCGGGTGCGCAGGAGCAGCTGAGCACCGTGGTAAAACGTGTGGGGCTCGTGTTGGGACCAGATGATTGGCGCATTCCAATTAAACCGGTATTTCATGTCTTTGGTCTCCCGCCCCAGGTATTGGATGGGTGCGGCCATGATGTTTGTCCCCGCTTTGGCGTCCGGATAGATGACTTCGATGCTTCCCAGGTAGCTACCCCCCATTACCGCTTTTGGATCGTCCGGATCAAAGGCCAGGAAAGCCGATTCACCGCCGGCAGAATAACTCCAATACCTGGCGCTGATGCTTTCCCAACCAAAAGTACGGCTGGCGATTTTCACACTGGTGTTGTCTTGCTGACCGCCGTAAATGTTATAAGGAAACAAATTGTCGGTATTGATGCGATAAAATTGGGCGGTCGGCATATTGTCCTGGGTGGACCAGGTTGCACCCCGGTTAAATGTAATTGCCGCCCCTCCGTCGTTAGAGATGATCATATTTTTGGGATTATCCGGGTTAATCCACAGGTCGTGAAAGTCTCCGTGAGTACCTCCCAGCGTTTCCCAGGTCTTGCCCCCATCGATGGACCGTAAGGCCGGTGCACTCATGACATAGACGGTGTATTCATCCTGAGGATCGGGAAACACCTCGATGTAATACCAGGCCCGTTGCGTGAGCCGGTGATCATCGCTAACCCTTGACCAGCTTTTACCGGCATTGGTGGAGACAAAGAGTCCCCCATTTTTATCTGTATCGGTATCGCTCTCAATGACGGCATAAACGCGGTTTGAATTGGCGGGACTCACAGCCACAGCCATTTTTCCCAATGCCTTGGGAAGACCATCCTGAATTTTTTCCCAGTGGCTACCGCCATCGGTGGATTTATATAAGCCATCACCGGCACCTCCCGATACGACCTGCCAGGGCAGTCGTTCATGTTCCCACATGGCTGCATAAAGCACTTCCGGGTTGTTGGCATCCATCGAAAGTTCTACACAACCGGTTTGGTCATTAACGAAAAGGACATTGGACCAGGTCTTGCCCCCATCGGTGGATTTAAAGACGCCGCGTTCTTTGTTTGAGCCATGCAATTGACCCTGAGCGGCTATGTAAACGATATCCGGATTGGTTGGATGGACCCTAACCCGTGCAATATGCTCGGTTTTTTCCAGGCCCATATGCATCCAGGTTTTACCGGCATCGATGGACTTATACACCCCGTCGCCGTAGGAGGTCATTACACCACGTACGGCATGTTCTCCCATACCAACATAAACGATGTTGGGATTGCTGGCTGCAACGGCCACAGCACCGACCGAAGCCGTCTTAAAAAAACCATCGCTGACGTTATGCCAGAGTTGTCCGGCATCTTCAGTTTTCCACAGTCCGCCTCCGGTGGTCCCCATGTAATAGGTGAGCGGATCGCCGGGCACCCCGCAGGAACCGTTGGACCGTCCACCGCGGAAAGGACCGATGCAACGCCATTTCACATTTTTGAATTCCGCATCCAGTCCTGATTTACCATTCTTGTTATCTATTGTCTGGGCTTCGCCAATCGCGGCGAATACCAACAGCAGGCAGGCTGTCCACATCTTTTTCATAAGAGAGTCGTTCTAATTTTAAGCGAGTGTAAATTACGGTTTGGTACGACCGGCGCGGCCGCCGCGGCCGAGGGCTGGCTCCACTGGCGCGGACCCGCCCAGCTCGGGGTCTCCGACGAGACCGGGCTGCCCGACGCCATCGAGGTCGGCGGGGCGGGCTCGCTCTGGGAGTACCCGATCTCCGGCCGCGGCACCCCGGTGATCGCCGACGGCAAGGTGTACGCGTGGGGCTACGAGGGCGAGGGCAAGGACCTCCAGGAGGTCCTGCTCTGCCTCGACGAGCGCGACGGCCGGAAGATCTGGGAGGCCCGGTTCAACGACTTCCTCTCGGACACCATCTACAGCCGGTACAGCATCGGCAGCCCCACCGTCGACGGGGAGACCGGCAACGTCTACATCATCACCACCGCGGGGGAGGTCGTCGCGCTGACCCACGACGGCCACGAGCTGTGGCGCCGCACCCTCGGCGCAGAGTTCGGACGCATCACCTTCCCGAACGGCCGCACCGGCTCGGTGACGATCGACGAGGACCGGGTGATCCTGCACGTGATCACCGCCCACTGGGGCCCGGTCGACGGCCCGGCGAAGGACCGCTTCTACTGCTTCGACAAGCACACCGGCGAGCTGGTGTGGAGCGCGACGCCCGGCCTGACCCCGAAGGACAGCTCCTTCAGCCCGCCCTTCGTGTTCGACGACGGCGTGCGGCACCTGATGTACGCGGGGACCGGCTGCGGCCACGTGGTGTGCATCGACGCGCGCACCGGCGACACGCAGTGGCGCTTCCCGTTCGCGACCGGCGGCGTCAACTCCGCGGTCCTGCGCCGCGGCGACACCGTGTACGCGATCCACGGCAAGGAGAACCTCGACAGCACGGTGATCGGGCGCATGGTCGCCCTGAAGGACGGCGGGTACGTCGCCCCCCGCGCCGAGCCGCTGGTCCTCGGGCACGACGCCGAGCGCTGGCGCAACGACCTGGTGGCGTTCACCAGCTCGCCGGTGCTGGTCGGCGACCGCATCTACCAGACCGACGCGACCGGCGAGCTGTGCGCGGTCGACGCGAACAACGGCGCGGTGCTGTGGCACCACAAGCTCGCGCCGGACCAGATCCACGCGTCGCCGGTGTACGCGGACGGCAAGCTGTACGTGCCGATGAACAACGGCACGTTCCACATCGTCCGCCCGACCGACGCCGGTCCGGAGGTGCTCCAGAGCGTCCAGCTCGCCGGCAACTGCCTCGGCGCGCCCGCGGTCGCGAACGGCCAGCTCTACGTCCACACCACCGACCGGCTGTACTGCTTCGGCAAGCAGCGGAAGCCCGTCGACGCGCCGGCGATCGCGCGCCTGCAGGTCGTCCCCTACGACATCCTCATGCGCCAGGGCCAGACCGTGCCGGTGCGCGTGCGCGGCCTCGACGCCGACGGGCGCGTGGTGGCCGAGCGGGTCACCGACGTCACCTGGTCGTCGAAGGGTCCGGCGCAGCCGCTGTTCACCGCGGACGGCGCGGTCGCCGCGGCGGCCGACGCGCGGACGGGCATCGCGTTCCTCACCGTCACCGGCGCCGGCGCGACCGGCGAAGCGCGGCTGCGCATCGTCCCGTCGCTCCCGTACCTCGAGGACTTCGACGGCATCCCCCTGAAGCCGCCGCCGGGCGGCGAGGGCTTCCCGGTGGCCGACCCGCCCGCGGCGTGGATCGGCGCGAAGCTGAAGTTCGAGGTGATGGAGCTCGACGGCAGCAAGGTGCTGGCGAAGACCCTCGA
>JAGQXC010000025.1 GCA_020436785.1 Saprospiraceae bacterium
TCCGAGGTAAAAAGATGTTGTATCTCCACCAATGGAGTATTGCCGATCAGCTCGGTAAGTTTATGCATCACTTATATTGTTTGAAAACCATGACGTCGGAGGCGCCTTCTTCACCCATGTTCATCTGGGCTTGATAATAAACCTTGCTGTAGGCGGGGACGCTGCGTGTCAGCCACACATTGCCACCAATTACCGAATGATGGCCGACGGTGGTTGCTCCGCCCAGGATGGTTGCACCGGCATAAAGGACGACATGGTCCTCAATGGTAGGATGTCGCTTGGTATCGGCGTCTTCCTTTTCCACGCTGAGCGCGCCAAGGGTAACACCCTGATAGATCTTCACATGTGTGCCGATCAAAGAAGTCTCTCCGATGACTACGCCGGTTCCGTGGTCGATGCAAAAGTGCGGTCCGATGTTTGCCCCGGGGTGAATGTCAATCCCGGTTTTTCCATGTGCATGTTCCGTCAGAATACGGGGGATCGTTTTGACACCCAATTCATGCAATTCATGAGCCAACCGGTACGCAGCGATGGCGTAAAACCCAGGGTAACTCCGGATGATCTCATGTTCGGACCGGGCGGCAGGGTCTCCTTCAAACATGGCCTGGATATCTCCCTGAAGCAATCCATGAATACGGGGGAGGGCATTGAAAAAATGGTTGGCCAGCGCGCCGGCATGTTCCCGTTCAGGGCCGATGTTATAATAAAGCAACTCCTCCAGAGACAATTGTAATTTCTCAAGGTGCAGTTCAAGTTCTTTGACATTCCGGTAAGCATATTGCGTATAATCCGGAAACAAGGTGCCTAACAGATCATTGAAGAAACTGGCAACGACCTGTGGCGAAGGGCAGCGATCGCAAGACCGGTGCAATTCAAAAATCTTATTTAAAAATGCTTTATCCATACGATCAATAAAAACATTCTTCCCGGTAAAAGGATGTTTGGTTAGGAAATCCTATGATATATTTAACAAATATTTCTCCAACAATGGTTAATAAAAGTATTTCTTTTTTTGGATTGCTGCTGGCAGTTTTGGTGATCGTGGTGCTTCAATTCTGTCGGACACCGCCTACATCGGAACGTCCGCCGGTTGTGCTGCGATCCGGAGATACCCTCTTCCATTATACAACCGATGCCTGGGGCGCCATTGTCCGCGGGGACACAACCCAGTCCAAAATACGTCTCCTTTTTACCGGACATGATTTTGCAGATGGCACCGACAGCATCCTTCACCTGCTCCAACAATACCACATCAAAGGCTATTTCTTTTTTACCGGAGATTTCATCCGGAATTTTCCGACGGAGGTGCAAGCGGTGGTTAACGGAGGCCATTATGTTGGTTGTCATTCCGATCATCATTTATTGTATGCGTCCTGGGAAAAACGCGACTCCCTCCTGATCAACCAGGCCAGCTGGCAGGCAGACCTGGACAGCAACTATGCAGCGCTGTTGCCTTTTGGCATCCATAAAGCAAGCAATTCTGTCTTTATGGCTCCCTATGAATGGTACAATCAGACCATTGCGAATTGGTGTCATGCGGAAGGATTAACATTGATCAATTTTACCCCCGGGTTGATCACCCAAGCCGACTACACAGTACCATTGGACAAAAATTACCGTTCGTCGGTTGAAATTGTGGGCAGGACGCTTCAGCAAGCTCAAAATGGTGGCCTGAATGGTGCTTTCATGCTGATCCATATCGGATCGAGTCCGGCAAGGACCAATAAATTGTATTGGAACCTGGGCACGATGATCGAAGAGTTACAACGGATGGGCTATCGGTTCTAGAACGTATAGGCAGTCATCAAAAGGACCCGGTATCCGAAGTAGGTATAGTTTTCATCTTCCTGGCGGATGGCATCAATGTAGTATTGGTTAAAATTGCCAAAGGTGCCGGCAAATTGCAGGGCCAGGTACCATTTCGTTTGCAGGTAATACCTTAACCCGGTGCCCAGTGTAAATCCGGGTCCGGCGAGTTTGGCGGTCACGTATTCGCCGTTACTGCCGGTGGTCACAATTTCTTGCTTGTTGCGCGAATAGTTGATGCCTGCAAACACGGTAGGTCGTGCTTGCTGGGTGTTTGCACCGAGAAGGTATCCGGCCAGGACATCGGCGTTGAAGTAAGGATAAGGTCCATATTCGGGAAACGCGTCATCCAGTTTGCCACCCGTAAGTTGGAGAGAAAGGTACCAGTGGTAATTGATGCCGTAATTAAGATGTCCGCCATAAGCAAAACCCAAATCGCGGTTGGTATTGAAGGATTCCGAATACCAACCCATCAATCCGGTCTGCAGTCCGATTTGGAATCCTTTATTTTGGGAAGCTACGGAAATGGCTTCCTGGGCATCGCTCCGGAAATTCAAAATGGAAAGAAAAAACAGCAGGATAAAAGAGATTCTATCTGGTAATCGTCGCATCGATACTGGTTCTTACTTTGAACGGTTGATTTTTAGCTATGATCATCGGTCCATTGGAAGGACTGACCAAACTGAATTCGTTTAATTTGACCGGAATCTGAACGCCGGGCTCGAACTCAATATACTGAATTATCAGATCAATGCTTCCGGAACGGTTTTTCGTACTGGGGCGTGTCCGGGTAATTTTTCCAAAAGCACGCACTTCAGCCAGGTTCATCGTACGATTGTCCAACAGGATGGGATCGATGGTAAATTCCACCCGGGTATCGGATGGCGTGATGTCGCTATTTACCCCGGATTGGATTTTTAAAGTCAGATCGGTGTTCTTGGGGATGGTATAAGTGATCCGCTTCTTTTCAGCCGGCTGATTTTGGGGTTCCGGTTTTTGAATCAACGGTTGGGCCGGTTGTTCACGGGAGGTATCCCGTTCGTTTTGTTTCAGTACCAATTTGGAAGACGGAGGTTTTACGGCTGGAATGTTGAGGGGAGGCGAGCGGTCTTCGTCAATCGAATGATCTTCTGTTTTGATCCCGGTAATGGCCGGCTTGTTCTCCATAGGACGGTCTTCAGCCTTTTGTCCGGTACTGTCGGGAAGGACTTTTGAACGATTGAGCAAGGCGATTATGGATTGAGCCTCCGGATTACCCGGATTGACCTCCAGAACGCGATTAACCCATTTTCTTGCCGGGTGCAACGAATCGGACCAATTGCCTTGCATCATGGCCTGACGGGCCTCCCGTAAGAAATAGTTGATGCTGTCCTTCGGCTCGGATACCGTGGGTGAAGATCCGGAAAGCTCGGGGCGCCAGATGATCCAGCTTATCAGGATAACCATCAACAAGACGACGGATCCGGCGATCCAGGGGATCCACGAATGGTTTGTTGATTTTGATGGCTCTCCGGAGGGCACGGCCTTTGGCGTAA
>JAGQXC010000323.1 GCA_020436785.1 Saprospiraceae bacterium
TCAGAAATTGAGGATGTAACTCTGGATGTCAGCATCGCTGTCAAGGTTCATCTTTTTCCGCAAGCGGTACCGGGCTTTTTTGACGCCGTCGTCGGAAATACGCAGTGTATGGGCAATGTCTTTCGACGATAAATTCATTTTCAGGAGGGCGATCAGCCGCATTTCACTTTTACTGAACGAGCCAAATTCGGATTTCAAGCGATCCATAAAATCCTGATGGACTGTCGTGAATTCTTTGCCAAATTGCTCCCACAGTTCATCGTCGTCGCTATCCCGCCGTATCAACCGCTGAATACGCCTGGAGGAACTGTTAACCTTACTGTCCACCGTGGATTTTAATTGTTCCAACTCCCCTTCCAGGCTCAACAAAAACTCATTTTTTTTGGCCAGTTGCAGGGCTTTATTGGTGAGTTCTTTCTTCTTTATTTCGAGTTTTTCTTCGGCTATTTTTCGATTTTCCTGAGCCAATTTTTTCTCACTGGCCTCTTTTTTCCGGCGTTGATTGATGCCAAAAATGATCGCTCCACCCAGCAGGATCAACAATAAAATCCCTCCGCGGAGCGCTCGTTTTTTGGTTATTTCCAAATCGACGGTTTTGTTCAGCAGCTGGATTTCGGCGTCCTTTTTTTCAGTTTCGTAGATGATGTTGAGTTCTTCCGCTTGTTTGTCCCTCCTTTCGTTGTAGAGGCTGTCCTGAATGATTCGTGCCCGTTTCCAATAGTCCAGTGCTTCACGTTGGTTGCCCAGTTTTTCATGGATTTCGGCCAGGTTGGAGAGGATGGTTTCCTGATCGTTGAGGTTCGGATATTGGTCAACATAGCCTTCGGCGGCGGCGACAAAACGGCTGGCTGCCCGGCGGTCTCCGTCATCAATGGCCAGCAAGGCCTGGTAATTATTTGCTTCGCCCAAAACAAATTTATCCTCTAATTCTTCGGCGATGGGAATGGCCTTTTGAAAATAGAACAGGGCGGAATCCGGTTGATGTAAATCATGGTAAAAGAGCTTTCCCAAATTGTAATTGGCATTCATTTCCACCAAAGGTTGCTCGGTCAATTTTGCCAGACGCAGCCCCTCTTTAAAGGCCTTTTCGGCTTCGTCGTATTGTCCCAATTGTTGTTTGAAACTCCCGATGTTATTGATGGTATGGGTGGCGGCCCTCCAATTGGTGGTGGTGTTGAAATGATCCATGGCTTTCACCATGGCATCCAGGCCTTCCTCCAGTTTTTTCATTTTCTCGTAGGTGATGCCGAGATTGAGCAGGGCATATCCTTTGTGATTGTCGTTGCCCACGACATCAAATATCCGGGAGGCCTGAAGCAATGCGTCCGCAGACAATTCATAATAACCCTTGATGTTGTAAGCCAGGCCTTTTGACAAATACACATCACCCATCACGATGGAATCGGGATGTACCTGCAAGACCTCCAGGCGCTTGTCCAAGTACATTAAAGAGCTGTCGGGAAGCTGAAGGGTTTCGGCGATGACGGCTAAATTCCGGTAGGATGCAGAAAGAAAAAAATGCTGATCCGTCTGCTCAAAAAACGGTATCGATTCCAGCAATACCTGCTTGCTGGAATCCAGGTAATTGTTGGCATAATAGGCATGGACCAGGTTCATGATGCTTTGACCATGCAATGCATTATCGCCATATTTGACTGATCTTTTGAAGGCTTCTTTGGCATAGATCAGGGCGCTGTCCTGCTTATTGTTTACGTAGACGCCAAACAGTTGGTGCAGGGTTTTGATTCGCTCTGCTTCCGTCAATTCCGTGTTGATTTTTTGCAGCAAACTGTCCTTTCTGGTCATTTGTGCCTGAGCGGAAATCGCAACCAGAAGCAGTAAAATGATAAAAAACGAATTGGATGTTCTCATGAAGTTTATGAATTGGTTTACTGCAACTCCTTGCGCACTTTCAACCGGATCGCTTCGATTTCCTGATTAATTTCATCTGTAAGCTCCAGATTATTTTCCCTGATCGCATCCGCTATTTTCTGCCAGAAAACATCGTCATTGGGCTCGCCTTTCAGCAGAGCTATTAATCTATCCAATTTTTCCCGGTCAGCCATTACTTTTGTTAAGAATCATGAATTAAATCACTTCGAATTGCAGGTGTCAACTATTTTTTACGAAGATCTTTATTCGTATAAATGTATGTACTTCAGCTATTTATGCTCTTTTTCGCAAATTTAAAGCGCCTTGCCCTATCACGGAAGGTCCAGATTTGACTTATCCGTCCAGGACTGTCTATAAACTTTCCGACGTTGCTTAACTTTTCAATCATCAACGGTTTCATACTTTTTTTCCGCCAAAAAGTATCAAAAAAACTCCTGACCCGCAAAACTCACTTCTATCTCCTCGCATTGCTTTTGGAGTCCGCCTTTATCTGGGCTTCGTTCATCCCTACTTGCGGCTCACCAACGCATACCACCATTTTCTTCTATTAATTCAGTGGTTTCTATATCCCCAAAGTCTCCACGTCGCATGAAAATTCCAATTAAAAAAGAAGGCATCTTAAATTGCTTTTGACATCAAAATGCACTTATGAATCATGTATGAATTAGCAATTCTCGTCCTTAATTTTGAACGAAAGGCCATCCTTATACAGAGTGAAACAGTGCCGTTTGAGGACGTGCCCAAAAAACTTGGTTTGCATGTTTTTTCTGCCCAGTCCACCAAAGCCTTCCGACCGTTCGATTTCAATTTCTACATCCCAGGCACCGGTGGGAATGGTGAACGTTTTGCTGCTTTCGTCTTTCACTTTGATCCATTCCGGTGAAACGTAGGTTACCACATCGACATTTTCGTTGTCAATATCCCGGTATTTGTAGTGTAATTTGACCCAGGCATTGAAGGACTGATAATCATTGATCACCTTAAGGTCGGCGTGTACAAAATCCTGGACGCTGCACTCGGTGTACGAATAATCGGTCGTATAGCCCATCTTAGCCAGGGAATTATCCTTCAAATACCGAATGGTGTAGGCGATGGGAAGGCCGGGATTGTTGCGGTTGTACACGGCATTTTCGCCTTCGATGACGTTTCTCAGGTAGCCGTTGCCGTTTTCACCTTTGGTGATGTTGTGCAGTTGCGAGGTGGCTTCCGCATTGCCGCCGAGGGTAACCACCGTCACGGTGGACGTACGCAGGATCTTATCGTATTCGGTATCAATGTCGCCTTCGCTGGAGGCGTAATTCAGCACAGCCTCCAGGTCGGCGGAGAGTTTGGAGTCTTCATTTTCAATTTTGATCATGATGATGCGGCCATAAGAGACCGACTTGACGTAGGCGGCCGGATTCTTTTCGTCAATGGCATTTTGCACATCCTTCAGGCTGACCTTTTCTCCAAATACCGCTGAAGGCGCCTGGATATCATCCATCGTGACGGTATAAAAGACTTGTTTGAATACCCTGGTCGCCACCTGTTTTACATTGCTGCTTTCGATATTGAGCTGGCTTTGTACCGAAGAGCCGGCCCACTTGATGTTCATCCCCAGATCCATGCTCATTTGTTCCGACGAATAATAGGTGGAACTCACCGAACTGGACTGTGACGCGATGGTGTAGCCGCCGTCGTAGATTTGGTCATTCCAGTATTCCAGGGCATTGTCCAGGGCAATCTGCACACTGGCATTGCTGGGGGATTCGATCACCATGGCCCCTTTTTCGCCGATGCCCGGGAGGTCTACGCTCAGTTTCATGGGGCCCCGGCGGATGGAGATCGGGTCGGGCAGTCCATCCAGCATGTTGCCGTTGCCATACACCAGGGCGCCCGGATAGATCACCCCATTGGTGGGCCGCAGGATGGCGATCTCACTAAAATTAGATTGCAGGTTGTAGTCCTTTTTGGTGCATTGGTTCACCTTCCCCTGGAAGATGTCAGCGGGTTGCTCGGTAATGCTTTCCGTCCGTTTGGATGGCAGATCGTTGATGTTTTGCGTGTTGAGCAGATCCCGGGAATTGTAATTCATGGATTTGATGTAGGTGTCAATATCCATCGCATCCGGATTATCAATTTCCAGTGGATCCTCTTTTGTACAAGCCAGGAATAGGGTGGCCAGGGTCAGTATCAGTATGGTTTTGAAGGAGAATAAGGAATTCATACTACTTGGTTTTGATCAATGGTTCAAGTTTATAGGAATATCCTCCTGCGATCAAATTTCAAGGGTGGACAAAGGGTGGACGGGGGTGTATGCGGGCGATTGTATGGAGGATAAACGGAGACTTATCCCTCCTTTCACCTCATTCAAGCGAGCTTGATTCGGTGAAAAACAAAAGCCCTCCAGATTTCATCTGAAAGGCTTTACTATTTGTCGGGGTGGCAGGATTCGAACCTGCGACTCTCCCGCCTCCAGCGGGATACGCTAACCGAGACCATGGCTGATATCTTCGATGTACCTCCTTGCTCCTCGTTTCTTGATCTTTTTTTCTAATTGGATTGCTGCTAACTTGGTGGTTGCTGCTTTGTGTACACAGCTATCCAATCGTTCGCTTTTCCTGTAAATCCTTTATGGTTAGTTAAATGTCTTTTCAGGCGCTCATCCATAGGCATGCTGGTATAGCCAACATAGTAGCTATGTATATTATTGGAGTATAAAATATAAACGGTGTACATTATTTATGGGCATCTAAATTAAAAAAGCCTGATCATAAGATCAGGCTTCTACTAAGTCGGGGTGGCAGGATTCGAACCTGCGACCCCCTGCTCCCAAAGCTCCACATCCGTGGTGCGATATGTTTTCAATTATTCATAAATCGTTGAAAATCAACGCTTATTTTTCCAGATGAGGCCAAATTGAACCAGATCAAAGCTATATTTGTTTGAAAATTGTTTGAAAATTTTCAGCAAACTTGATTTTCTATGACTTTGACTTCAAAGGTTTTTCTGGACGATAGGCGTACAAAAAAGGATGGTACTCAACCCCTCAAGCTCCGTATTACAATTGACCGTAAATCTATTGAAATACCACTTGGCTACACAATCCAGCCAGCTTATTGGGACGATGCAA
>JAGQXC010000324.1 GCA_020436785.1 Saprospiraceae bacterium
GTGAATATACGGTAACACTTTCTGCCCGGAATGCCCAGGTAGATCTGATGAATCGCCTTGAGTTAACCCGGATCTCTTCACCGGAATTTACTTACCGGTGTACGGTCCTGGGCCAGTTTGATCCCCGACTCTTTCCTACGGAAGCAATCCTGAAGCTCAAAGTTGGCGCCCAGATCATGCTGGTTCGAAATGACCTTCAGAAACGGTTTGTAAATGGGACCATTGGCAAGGTGGAAACACTGGATGAGAACCAGATTGGAATCTCATTTATTGATCCCAGTGGCGAAAAACAATTTCTGGAAATTGAACCCACCGATTGGGAAGTGGTCAAATATCGCTTACCGGAAGGCAGCAAGGGGCCAATTGAAACGGAGGTTGTGGGCCTATTCAGGCAGTTCCCGGTAAAATTGGCCTGGGCTGTGACCATACATAAAAGTCAGGGCAAGACCTATGATCGGGTCATTATCGACTTGGGTCAGGGGGCATTTGAACACGGGCAAACCTATGTGGCTTTAAGCCGATGCCGGACATTTGGGGGCATCCACCTCAAACAACCCATTCGGCAAAGGGACATCCTCGTTGATCCCAGAGTCACAGAATTTTATCATTCTGTTGTGCGAAATGGGTAAAACTTTTTACATTTAAGAGGTAAGAATGGAGCGATATGAGTACTTCAAAACGCAAAATCCGATTAGAGCGTAAACACCGGAAACAGGAAAAAAACTTTTTTGTGTGGACCATTGTCATCCTGCTGGTATTGATTGGCTTACTTTACTTTGTCTTCCGTTCAGCATAATACCTCCCCACCATTCAATCCAATAACTCCTTGATAACCAATAGGTACGTCCTGTATTAATTTATAGGGGCGATGCCATGCAGTTT
Source organism: Saprospiraceae bacterium (assembly GCA_020436785.1). Taxonomy (GTDB): domain Bacteria; phylum Bacteroidota; class Bacteroidia; order Chitinophagales; family Saprospiraceae; genus JAGQXC01. The sequence continues at coordinate 883 of JAGQXC010000324.1, forward strand.
TTTGAAAGGTGAATATTTCATTCAGAATATCTTCTGAACCAACCAATCAACCTAAAAAACGAAGGGGCTCCGTCGAGCGACTTCACCCCTTCTAATAATACTACCCACTAAATCTTAAATGCTTCCGAGGAAGCTTGTCTTTTTTCCAAACAGACTAATCACTGTTTGAGGAAGATCAAAACGAAGGGGCTCCGTCGAGCGACTTCACCCCTTCTAATAATACTACCCACTAAATCTTGAATGCGTCCACCGTTGGAGGCATTTGAGCACAGAACTAAACGAAGGGGCTCTGTCGAGCGACTTCACCCCTTCAAATAATACTACCCACTATATCTTAACCCAAACGGGCTTAAATTCCGTATTTCAAAGGTGCATAATTTTCAGAAATTTACCTTCGCTTTAACTAATTCTTAACAGAACAAGCTAAAACGAAGGGGCGTTGTCGAGCGACTTAACCCCTTCGAAAATAATACTACCCACTATATTTTTACCCACTTATGGGATTTAAATGACTTAACGTAAAGATATGTATTATTGTTCCTCTATCCGAAACAAAGATAAAAAACTTCCTTCCAATTAAGCAAACCATTTTATTTATTTAGCTAAAAATTTACTTTCCGGTGACAATACCACTACTTCTGGACTCCATCTATTTGCCTAATATCCAGTATGTTACCTGGATAATCCACCATCCTGACGTTTGCATCGAGGTAAACGATCACTATCAAAAAAGAACCTGGCGCAATAAAATGCAACTTAGTGGGCCAGATGGGCCGGTGTTGTTGTCGGTACCACTCTTGAAAGGCAAGCATCAGGGACAAAAGATGACCGATGTCCGCATTGATCCAAACCAGGCCTGGCAACGAAATCATTGGCGAACCATTGCCACTTTATATGGCAAATCGCCTTTTTTCCCGCACTATGCCGATCGGATCCAGCCCCTCTTCAACACCAACTATACCCATCTGGCTGACCTTAACTGGGACAGCTTGCTAACGATTATTTCAATTTTAAACTTACAGATCAATCTGACCCGAACCACCCGGTATTTATCTTCTGATCCATCCGGTTACCTTGATCTGCGGGGAAAGATAGCATACCCCGTCTCCAAGCAAGCCCAAAGGGCGTGTCCACCCTATCCCCAAGTTTTTTCTGACAAACAGGGATTTATAGCGAATTGTAGTATTTTGGATCTGATCTTTTGCTGTGGCCCCGAAGCGACCTTACGCATGCGTGAAATGAATCCTGAACTATGCAGCTGAAAATACAAGATGATTACCAGGAACTTAAGGATCAGCTGACAGACCTTATCCATAACTTATTAGAAGTCAGAACTTTCGTATCTGAAGACTCTCTATTTGAAACCCTTGAACGAATAGCACGGCAGGTTCAGGAACCATTCATGTTTGTGGTGGTGGGCGAAGTAAAGGCAGGCAAAAGCAGTTTTATCAACGCCTTGTTGGATACCGATGAAGAAATCTGCCCGGTCGCCCCTCAGCCGTTGACCGATAAAATCCAATTGATCGTCTATGGAGACAATCCACACCAGGAATCCATATCGCCCTATGTCGTCAAACGGTATGCTCCATTTGACATCCTCCAGGATATTGCCATCGTCGATACACCCGGCACCAACACCATTGTCACCCACCATCAGGAAATCACTGAACGCTTTATTCCTGAATCCGACCTGATCCTGTTTGTTTTCGAAGCCAAAAATCCCTACCGGCAATCGGCCTGGGATTTCTTCCACTTTATACGAACCGATTGGCACAAGAAAATCATTTTCATACTTCAGCAGAAGGATTTGTTATCCGGCGAAGATCTTGCGGTCAACCGGAAAGGACTGGAGGATTATGCTCAAAAACAAGGTCTGGCAAAACCGGTCATCTTCCCGGTATCGGCCAGGATGGAGCTAAATCATGAAGCCGACAGCGGATTTACCGCACTACGCCAGCATATTGCGGAAACCATTACCGGTGGAAAGGCCCCTTTTTTAAAATTAGGCAGTGCCCATGCCACTCTGGAGGCCATCCATGGTAAGATCACCAGAGCGGTGGACGTTCGTACACGTCAATACGAATCCGATCGTAAATTCAGAGACCAGATTGATGAAATATTACACATAGAAAGCAAAAAATCCAAAGAGCAGGTCCACATCTTTGTGGAAAATATCCTTCATTCTTATCAGGATATCTGCCTGGAAAAGGAACAGGAATTGAAAGAAGGCCTTTCTTTTTTTAGTCTCCTGCGCCGGTCTTTCAGTGCCATCTTCGGCAAGAAACAATCGATCCAGGATTGGTTGAAAGAGCTCAATGCTTCTTTTGCCCAAAACCTTAAACAATCGCTGCATCAAAGGATGAGTACCGGGGTCATTCACCTGTCTCAATCCGTCCAGCAAATGGGGTTGATGGTTGACATGCAATTGAGGGACAACCCTTTGGTTGCCAGCGGTAAAACCGAATTATTCGGAGGGGTATACGAACAGCGTGCCCAGGCGATTGATGAATTGCACCTGTCTTTCCAAAATTTTATGCAAGACGCGGAGCAATTTGCCGATCGCAGTCTGTTTAGCGAGAAATACAACATCTCCACCGACATCGCGGCAGGGAGTGGTATTGCCGTGATCGGGGTCATCCTGACCGCCCTGGCCAACGGGCTGGTCTTCGACATAACCGGGGGCGTGCTGACCACCGTAGGCCTGGTGTTTGCAGGTGTGACCGCTGGAATCAAGCGCAAACAAATCATTAATGGATTTCAGAACGCGACAGCCCAGGGAAAAGGAGCACTGGAGGAGAAGACCACCACGGCGCTGGAACACTACATCGATCAACTCAAAGTGCGCATCCTGGAAAATTTCAACCCGTTTGATGCCTATTTAAAAAAAGAAGCCGAGGAACTGGTGACCATCAATGCGCACCTGCTCCAACACAAGCAACAATCAGATGGGTGGTCCGGCAAATACCTGAAAGCCGGGCACACCCTAAAATAGCCCTTCCGTGAACCAGCTCAATCATTAGCACCATGAAAAACCATTTAATCTTCCTTGCAATCCTATTCATCGCCTGTCAGGGCGAAAACAAAGAACACCTTATGAATCCAACCATTCCAGTGACCTATCCGGAGACTGAAAAAAAAGACCATATTGATGATTACCAGGGCGTCGAAGTCAGCGATGACTACCACTGGCTCGAGGATGACCGCGCCCCGGAAGTCGAGGATTGGGTAGTCCGGCAAAACCAGGTTACCCGCGGCTACCTGGACCAGATCCCTTATCGCCAGGCCGTCGAAGAACGCTACCGTGAGCTCTATGATTACCCTAAACTCTCCCGGCCTTTTCGGGTGGGCGACTATTATTTTTTCTATAAGAATGACGGTTTGCAAAATCAACCGGTGATCTACGTTCAGAAAGGCTTGGCCGGGACGCCCGAGGTATTCATTGATCCGAATTCACTTTCTGCCTCCGGGACGGTAGCCATATCTCTGGCCGGATCCTCCCATGATGACCGGTATCTCAGTTATTTACGGCAAGAGGCAGGGTCAGACTGGGCGGAGGTCCATGTGATGGAGATAGCAACCGGCAAGGAACTCCCGGATGTTATCCAGCACGTGAAATTTTCAGGGACCACCTGGTTTGAAAACGGTTTTTATTACTGTCGTTTTCCTGATCCGGAAGAAGATGTTAAGTTTTCAGCGGCCAACCTATACCATTCCGTGTATTACCATACCTTGGGCACTTCCCAGGAGAATGATCCACTGATCTACCGGGATGAAGAACACCCGAATTACAACATGTATGTTGACTTAACGGAAGATGAGCAATACCTGATTCTTTACAAAAGAAGCGGAACCGACGGATTTGAGACCTGGTACCGGCCTGCAAATGAGCAATCTCCCTTTATCCCTTTGTTTACCGGTTTTGAACATAAAAGTACCGTGGTCGACCATGTTGATGGAGCCTTCCTCGTACATACCGACATCGACGCCCCCAAATACCGGCTGATCCGCGTAACGCTCACAAAGCCCGATCCATCTTCCTGGGAAGTAATTCTTCCGGAGACCGGTGATTTGCTAAATGGCGTTTCGAGTGCCGGAGGAAAGCTATTTGCCAACTACCTGAAAGATGTGACCACACGGATCTACCAGTTTGATCTGGACGGTCAGGGCAAGAAGGAAATTGAATTGCCTGGCCTCGGGAGCGCCGACGGTTTTGGCGGAAAACGATCCTATCAACAAATCTTTTATACCTACACTTCTTTCCTTTATCCTCCAACCATCTTTGTTTATGACATTGCATCCGGTACTTCCGAACCGTTTTATGAAACGCCACTAAAATACAATCCTGAGGAATACACCGAAGAACAGGTATTTTATTCCAGCAAAGATGGCACCCGGGTTCCCATGTTCTTGGTTCACCGGAAAAATCTAGTGTTGGACGGCCAGCATCCGGCGTTCCTTTATGGTTACGGTGGATTCAACATTTCGCTTACTCCATATTTCAGTCCGATGCGCATTTTGATCCTGGAGAACAATGGCGTTTTTGCCCTCGCCAACTTGCGCGGAGGCGGCGAATATGGCGAGGAATGGCACCGGGCGGGGATGCTGGAGAAAAAACAGAATGTGTTTGATGACTTTATTTCTGCGGCTGAGTTTCTGATCGATACCGGATTTACCTCCAAGGAAAAATTAGCGATATCCGGCGGTTCAAATGGAGGTTTGCTGGTAGGGGCAGCCATGACACAACGACCGGACCTGTTTGCCGTTGCATTCCCTGCGGTGGGGGTTTTGGATATGTTGCGGTATCAAAAGTTCACGATCGGACACGCCTGGTCGGTCGAATATGGGTCCAGCGATGACCCGGAACAGTTTAAATATCTTAAAGCCTATTCGCCGCTCCACAACCTGAGGGACGGGACCCATTACCCGGCTACCATGATTACAACCGGTGATCACGACGACCGGGTTGTCCCTGCCCATTCATTTAAATTTGCTGCCCGTTTGCAGGAGGCCCACCAGGGTGACAACCCCGTACTGATACGAATCGAAACCGATGCCGGACATGGGGCGGGTAAGCCCACCAGTAAAATCATTGAGGAAGGCGCCGACGTCTTATCATTCTTTTTTTATAATACGAACAGCCCGGTGAAATACTTGAAAGGCTGAAAATAAATGGTTTACAAAACAATCCTTCAGAGCATGGAATGGAGAAAATTCAAGCCGTTTCTTTTCCTCCTATGGATCCCCCTTTACGCTTGCAATTCGCAGTCACTCCTGTCCTTCACCATTTCATTTGATGAGGCCGAGGATCAACGATTTCATGTTCAGATGGAAATACCGGAATGGGAAGGCGATACGCTTGAGTTGAAAATACCCGGCTGGATGCCCGGGTATTACCAATACATGCATTACGCTGAAAACGTGGAAAATTTCAATTTTTCAGTGTCTGGTAAGCCGAGTAACCATTGGATTCATCCAAGTGAGAATGTCTGGGAAATTTATGGGATAAAAGGTCGCCCGGTCAAAGTGACCTACGATGTCCTGGCCGAGCGCCGTTTTGTGGCAAACAGCTTTGTGGACACCAGTCATGCCTACATCATTCCGGAAAGTGCATTTTTATACATTGACAACCACTTACAACTTCCGGTACAAATTGCCATCAATCCTTTGTCCACCTGGCCAGACGTCGTTACCGGCCTGGATCCCAATCCTGAGATCGCAAATGTATTCACAGCCCAAAACTTTGACGTGCTGTATGACTGTCCTATTCTGGCAGGAAAGTTGACCGAATTCCCGGCATTTAATGTCCATGGGATTCCGCACCGGTTTTTTGCGTACCGGCCAGGTACTTTTGATGCTTCCGCCTTGATGGGTGACTTAAAAAAGGTGGTTACTGTGGCCACCGAATTGATCGGTGACATCCCGTATCATTCCTATACATTCATTGGAATTGGCCCGGGTCGGGGAGGCATCGAACACCTGAACAATACCACGGTAGCGTTTGAAGGATCGCAATTGCAATCGGAAAGTGGACGCCTTCGCATGCTGAATTTTCTGGCCCATGAATACTTTCACCATTACAATGTCAAACGCATCCGTCCTTTCGAGCTCGGTCCATTTGACTATGATCGTGGCAGCAAGACCAATTTACTCTGGATCAGCGAAGGGCTGACCGTTTACTATGAATACCTAACGGTACGACGCGCCGGGTTGATGAACGAGATTGCCCTCTTAAATCAACTGGCCAACAATATCAAAGCCACCGAAGAAGATCCTGGCCTACCCTACCAATCCCTGGCACAGGCCAGCTATGCAACCTGGCAGGATGGTCCCTTCGGTGGAGATAACCAGGCCGGAGACCGGGCCATTTCATACTATGAAAAAGGGCCGGTGGTCGGCCTTATGCTGGACTTTACGATTCGTCATGCGACCAACAATGAGCAATCGCTGGATGATGTCATGCGGCACCTTTATAACCGATTTTACCAATCCGCTCAGCGGGGATTCACCGATGCTGAATTTCAACAAACCTGTGAAGCAATTGCAGGAATTCCGCTGGATGAGTTTTTTGAATACATCTATACCACCAAGCCTCTGGATTACAACCGGTATCTGGCTTATGGAGGTTTGAGGTTGCACATCAGTCCAAGGGAAATTGATCCGTCATCCAACGAATACTTGCTAGATTTCCTGCCGGAAAGGAATGAACTGCAACGTAAAATATATAACGATTGGACCAGGAACGCTAGCCGTTAAGTATGCACAATTTACCCTGTCAAGCGTTGGTATCGTTCCGGCACCAGCAACATTCCTACTCACATCCTGTTTGACTAACTAAAGCAAGGACCATCGTCGGCAGCTACGGATTGAAAACCAAAATGTTTTCTATGAGGAGTCTTTTAGAGATCGTTTCAGCTGTGGGAGTTTCGATTCTGTTATCCATTCTGGCACTAAAATCCATCCGCTGGACGGGTGCTGACCTAAAAGATTTTAAACAGCGCAACCGGGTTGATGTCTTGTCCATAGCAGCTCTGTTTAATCTGATGTTTATCGCAGGGGTAGGATTACTACTGCATTTCTGGGAGCACGCACCGCTGCATGCATTGGGATTCCGATTGCATTCAAAGGATCTGGCCTTCGTGCTACTTGTTAATGTGATTTCAGCAGGTGTTGCTGTCCTGTTTCTCCGGGCACTTCACCGGGCTGACAAGGTGGATTTTCAATGGAATCCGGGCACATTCAGCGGTTGGCGAGGAATTCTCAGCTCGTCTTTGGGATTCCTGGTTTTATTCATCGCGGCTCTTCAGGAGGAAGTGCTTTTTCGTGGTTATTTCACCTTTGTCCTGCGCCCGTACGGTTTCTGGTTCTGTTTAATTATCTCGACCCTGACTTTCACCTTTTGGCATTTTCTTACCAACAAAGTCAGCCTATTGCAAACGGTTGACTGGGTATTGGGAGGATTCATGCTGTTTCTCATCTACTGGTGGACCGGATCTGTCTGGATGGCTGCGCTGATTCACTTCGGTCGGAACATGATCAATGTGGTCCTTTTCAACATCAGTGGTCAAAATGCCCTTTTTAAGTTCGATCATCCGATTCTTCCGGCTCAGAAAAGCATCTTTACGGCGATCTACACGTTGCTCATTATTTGTTTGACCGCATCCGTTTATGGCGCTTAGTCTATTGAATAACTGCAAACCAATTGACTCCTCAATTGTTGCACGTTGGAAGGCAAAAGTTCAAAACATTATGTTCATCGGTCACTTTGGTGTCGGATTAGGAGCTAAAAAGGCTTCTCCGGCGGTCTCGCTTGGTTTGTTATTTCTTGCTGCTCAATTTCTTGATCTTTTATGGCCAACATTTTTGTTGCTGGGTTGGGAGCACGTTCAGATCGAACCCGGCAATACCATCATGA
>JAGQXC010000325.1 GCA_020436785.1 Saprospiraceae bacterium
CGGTTCGGTGTACCCGCGGGTCCACTTGCAAGATGCGGGTTTCCCCGTGCGGAATGCTTAACTGAACCTCTAACTGCCGGTCGCCTGAACGACGCAAAAGAGCCTGGCCGGCCAGATCTGACCAGGGGTCCTGCACGATCACCGACCTTCCGCTCGTGGCCAGGGGCAGCCAACCATCGAAGTCTCTTCCTGACCAATTGGTGACCAGGTAAATCGTTTGATCTCCAACCCGCCTTCGGATGGCCTGTAATCCAGAATCAAAAAGGTGCTCCTTTCTGACTGCCGACCGACCCAGGTCAGAAATCAAATCCAGGCTTACCGACATTTGAGCGGATTGTGCGGCTTTTCGTTTAAGCTCTGCAAATCTGGCCTGGCGTTGTGTCAGGTTTCCCCATCCGGGCACATCGTCGGGCATTTTTTGATCAAAAAGTACCCGAACGCCCTGATCTGCCAGTTCCATCAGGTGCTCAAGCGTCTGCCCGGGTAAATAATGGGTTGTCGGAATCACAATGACGCCGTATGGATTCCCCCCCAGCATGAGTTGTCCCTGGCGAACTTTCGCCTTGGTGATCATGCCATCCGAAACCACATCAAATGCAAACCCTTGCGCATACAAGGAATCAGCCAGACTGCGGAACGAATGCAAGCTGGCTGCCTGGGCAGCGCCATCAAAATGTGCCAAGGGGCCTCCTTCTTCATCGGCCAGACGATCGAAATAGGGAAAATACAACAGTACGTCGTTGTCCGGAGATCCGGCCTGCAGCTGGGATTGACACCGTTGTACATAGGCATTCAATGCGCCCAGATCCTGCCACCATGGATTACGGTCATTGGCATGGATGGCTGCATAAAACAGTCTGCCCGGCCAGGTATCTTGGGCGGGAGAGTAACAGGTACCATGGTAACAAACATGATTGATGCCCGCCTGAAAATAGCGATCGATGTTTTCTTTCAATTGATCCAGGGTGGTCAGGAAGTGTTCATCCAGCCAGGTAGCGGCTTCGGCCGATGTCAATTTTTTACCCGAAAGATGCGCTGCGGATGAAGCCATTTTGGAGCGGATGATGTCGGTACCTTCCGTCTCCGGAATATCACTGGCGGCGTAAAGATCCAGGATGTTGGCCGGCGAGCCATGAGCCTGATTGCGAATGATCTTATGCTGATCATGGGCCCATATTCTCCAGTCGCTGGTAAATGTTTCCAGCAACAATTCGCCCATGGTCTGGCGGTAATCGGACCGGATACGGGCATTTTGGGATGCTTCGTCAAGTCCGAGGAAAGCCGGTAAGTGGTCTTGCAAGCGATATCCCCGTTTGTTGGCGAAAGCAGTCAGGAATTCCGGCGTCCAATCGGCCTGGCCCCGGGCGTCATCGACTTCGTAACTGTCGTTGAAATAAGCCCGCAACCCATGCAGGCTCAATCCTGCGAATGCCAGATCGAAGCGGGATAGATAATCTTGGATGGCCGCATGTGAAAAATGATCGATGACGTTTCCTTCACCTCCGGGAGCTGCCCGCTCTACCATTTTACCATGCCAGCCGCTGAATAAGGCATAGAGCGTCCAGGCTCCTTGCGGAGCCACCCAATCCAGTTCACCGTCTTTACTCACTTTCCCGGTCAGGTCAATCACCTCTCCTTCCAGCGAATAGGCCACCAGCGTAACCAGGGGAAGTGGCTTGGCAAAGCGCACCTGGTCCAGCGCCAATCCCTGTAAATCCGAGTTTTCAGTAATTGGATCTTTGAGGTCCTCCATCTTTAATGCTTTTACCCCGGACAACAAATCGGGGTGAGCCATGGATCCAGTAGGTTTCTCCCCTTTATCAGCCAGTAAACCATACAGCTGATAAACCTGATTGTTTACCGACCGGAGGACGGGCTCCTGGATGTAATGCACAGGCTCTTGCAGACTTTGGCCCTGGTTGAGGTGGTAGATCTTGTGGGCGACATACTTACAGGCATTTTCCGGAGAAACCCACGGTCCCCCAAATGGCCACCCGGTTCCGGTAGCCATATCTACGCCCATCCCCAGGCGGGTTGCTTCCTGCAAAGTGAATTCCAGGCGTTGCACCCATTCCCCGGAGAGGAACGGAATAAAATTCTCCTCATCGCCGATGACGCCGTAAATGGGAGTAATCTCCACTCCACCGAAACCTGCATTTTTCAATGCAACTAATTCTTTGGTAATTCCCGCTTCCGTCACACTGCTACCCTGCCACCACCAGCGGGTCCAGGGCCTGGTGACCGGATCCACCGGCTGGTAATCGGGTTCCTGCAGAACCTCATCGGTACAACCCAAAATAAACAGTATAAGAAATGGAAGGAGGTATGAACGATTTGACATGATCCCTTTTCATCGATTAAAAACTTTTAAGTTAACCCATTTCCTGTCAAGTTCACGTACCATCTTTAGCTGAATAAGGTGTCATAAACCTATGTCCTGTAAAATGGGCTACCCGTGTCGATTGAGATGCCTATACCGTGGATATGGGTGAACCTGGATCATGGATGGTTAAAATTCCTGCCTCAGTGTAAAAAATTACACGTAACCGGAATGGCATTTTATACGATTGTGGCAATAGACTGGTAACTTTGAAATTCCGACAACAGAATAAAACTATGCAAACAATCGCTTTTAAGCACGTGTCTTATTTGTGGGACGAAGAGAAAGCGGCTCGCCTATCCGGAGATGAGGTGACCTTGTTCCTATACCGGTCAAACATTCTGGGCGCCGACCTACGCATCACGAATTACGGGGGCGGAAATACATCATGTAAAACGCTGCAAAAAGATCCTCTGACCGGAAAGGAGGTGGAAGTCATGTGGATCAAAGGATCCGGTGGCGACATTGGCACGTTGACCCGAAAAGGAATCGCCGGCCTGTACACTGGCAGGCTGCGTGAACTGAAAAACGTGTACCGGGGATTGGCCCATGAAGACGAAATGGTAGCCTTGTTTCAACACTGCCTGTTTGATCTAAACAGCGCTGCACCATCCATCGACACGCCATTGCATGGCATGCTCCCCTTCAAGCACATCGATCACCTGCACCCCGATGCCTTAATTGCCATTGCGGCAGCCAAAGATGGGGAGGCCATTACCAAAGAAATCTGGGGGGATACCATGGGCTGGGTGCCCTGGCAACGTCCGGGTTTTGACCTCGGCTTACAACTGGAGCGCTGCCTGGCTGACAACCCTGCTATTCGCGGCATCGTACTGGGTAGTCATGGTTTATTTACCTGGGGAGACACCTCCTACAAATGTTACCTGAACAGCCTGGAAGTCATCGAACAAGCTTCCGCTTACATTGAAGCCCGTCTGGGAAAAGAACGTCCGGTATTTGGCGGAGCGGCCCTGGATAGCCTGTCTCCGGCAGCTCGAAAGGATCAGGCTGCCGCCCTGGCACCAATTGTTCGGGGATTGTGTTCGAGTGAGCAACGGATGGTTGGTCACTTTTCCGATGATGATCGTGTTCTGGAATTCGTGAATTCCAACGATTTGAATAAATTGGCACCTTTGGGTACCAGCTGCCCGGATCATTTTCTGCGGACAAAAATCAAGCCATTGGTCCTTAGCCTGCCACCTGATGCCGACCTTTCGGATCCACTGGCCATCCAAACGCAACTTGCTAAAGAATTTTCCCAATACCGCGCGGACTATACCGCCTATTACGAGAGTTGCAAGCATCCCGATAGTCCGGCCATGCGTGATCCCAATCCGGTCGTCCTGCTGTATCCGGGAGTCGGTTTGTTCACCTTTGCCAAGAACAAACAAACCGCGCGGGTGGCCGCCGAGTTTTACATCAACGCCATCAATGTAATGCGCGGTGCAGAAGCCATTTCCACCTACACCGCACTACCTCGTCAGGAAGCCTTTAACATCGAATACTGGCTCCTCGAAGAAGCCAAATTACAGCGTATGCCTAAAGAGAAACCTTTGTCGCGCAAAATCGCCCTGGTTTCCGGTGGTGGCGGGGGAATTGGCAAGGCCATTGCCGACAAATTGGCGGCTGAAGGAGCCTGTGTGGTTTTGACCGACATTGTCGAAGAGCGTTTGGTGGAAGCATTGGCCAGCTATCCGCGCGATGTAGCCGCGTATGCGGTGTGTGATGTCACCAAAGCGGTATCGGTGGAAGCCGCCATGCAAAAAGCGTGTCTTGATTTCGGCGGTGTGGACATCGTGGTGCATTCGGCCGGCCTGGCCATCTCAAAGTCGTTGGCAGATACCAGCGAAGCCGACTGGAACATTCTTCAGGAGGTGCTGGTGAAAGGTCAATTTCTGTTGGCCAAGTCCGGAGCGGCTGTCATGCGCGCCCAGGGCCTGGGAGGCGATTTTATTTCCATCGCGAGTAAAAACGGTTTGGTCGCCGGACCCAATAATGTTGGCTATGGCACAGCCAAGGCCGCCCAACAACATATGACCCGTCTGCTGGCTGCTGAATTGGCCGGAGATCACATCCGTGTCAATACCGTCAATCCGGATGGGGTCATCATCGGCAGTAAGATCTGGGAGGGAGCCTGGGCTGAAGGCAGGGCCAAAGCATACGGGATCCGGGTGGAAGAATTGCCGGCTTATTATGCCAAACGTAATCTGCTTCATGCCATCATCCGTCCGGAAGACATTGCCAACGGCGTCTTTGCTTTCGTCGCATTGCTGGACAAAAGTACCGGCAATACCCTGAATGTCGACGGCGGCGTTGCCCAGGCATTTGTGCGGTAAGGGTGTTCCCGCCAAAGATTTATTATTTTTAATGTCAATCAACCGGGGTATGAGAATCCAACAGGAAACAATCCACGATTTTAATGATCCGCTTAGGCGTTCTCATGCCGAAGCCTTTGCTTATTTAAAGATTCAATTGGAAGATCAGGGCCATTCCACGGATTCAATCCTGACCAAACTCATGAACTTTCAGGTGGCCATCCCTTCCTGGGCGTTGGGAGCCGGGGGTACTCGTTTTGGCCGGTTTTCGACCGGCGGAGAACCGGGTAATCTGGATCAAAAAATCGAAGACGTTGGACTACTGCATGCGCTGACCCGGTCCGCCGGCGCCATTTCCCTCCATATTCCCTGGGATATTCCCGAAGATTCCGCATCCACCAGGCAATTGGCTGAATCCTTTGACCTGGTCTTTGATGCCGTCAATTCCAACACCTTCCAGGACCAACATAGTCAGGCACTCAGTTATAAATTTGGCTCCCTTGCACATTCCAGCCAGCCGGAACGGCAACAAGCCATCGATCACAACATCGAAGTGATCCGGTACGGTAAGGAACTTGGTAGCCAAAGCATTACCGTCTGGTTGGCGGATGGTTCATCTTTTCCCGGGCAATTGAATTTCCGGAAAGCACTGGAGCATACCCGGGAAAGCCTGCAATCCATTTATCAACATTTACCGGGCGACTGGAAGATGTACATCGAATACAAACCGTACGAACCCAACTTCTACAGCACCGTGATCCAGGATTGGGGTACTTCATTCCTCCTGGCCAATGCGTGCGGGCCCAAAGCCTTTACCTTGGTGGATCTTGGCCACCATCTGCCCAATACCAACATCGAGCAAATTGTCGCAACGTTGATGTGGCAAGGCAAACTGGGCGGATTTCACTTCAACGACAGCAAATACGGAGACGATGATCTGACCGTAGGCTGCATCAAGCCTTACCAGCTCTTTTTGATCTTCAACGAGCTGGTTTATGGCATGGAAAATAATCGGTCCGGCAATCCGGATCTGGCGTGGATGATCGACGCGAGTCACAACTTGAAGGATCCGCTGGAGGATCTGCTGCAAAGCCTGGAAGCCATCCGGTTGGCCTTTGCCCAGGCAATGATCGTCGATCGGAAAGCCCTGGAAGGCGCTCGCCAGGCCAATGACGTAACCATGGCTCAGGAGATCCTTCAGCAAGCTTACCGCACTGATGTTCGACCGCTCTTACGTGAGGCGCGCTTACGCAGTGGTGCGGCGCTGGATCCCTTACAATTATACCGGAAATTGAATGTTCGACAACAATTGATCAACGACCGCGGTGCCACCACCGTAGCCACGGGTTTGTAATATGGATGTATCCGTCGTATTCGACATCGGTAAGACCAATAAAAAATGCTTTGTCTTCGGCGGAGAATATCAGATTTTACATCAGGAGTACATTGAAATCCCGGAAGTCACGGACGACGATGGATTTGCTGCCGATGACCTGGAAGCCATGGTTAACTGGATCCATGCTACGCTGAACACTCTCCAGACAAAGCGCAAATACCACATTACGACGGTTAATTTTTCAACGTATGGCGCCAGCTTCGTCCACCTGGACCTGCAGGGTAAGCCGGTCGCTCCCCTGTACAATTACCTGAAACCGGTACCACGGGAATTGTTTGAAACATTTTATAAAACCTACGGGCCTGCTGCGAAATTGGCGAAACAAACCGCCTCTCCTACCCTGGGAATGCTCAACTCCGGGTTCCAGCTCTATTGGCTCAAGCACATCAAGCCCGCTATTTATGAAAGGGTACGCTGGTCCTTGCATTTGCCCCAATACCTGAGTTATAGCCTGACCGGAATTCCCGTCAGTGAGTTCACCAGCATTGGATGCCATACCGCTCTGTGGGATTATGCCCAGGAAGATTACCACGAATGGGTTTATGCCGAAGACCTGGAATGGCAACTCCCGCCACTCGTACCTGCCGGACTTTCAATGCGCTTACCGGAAAAGCCATTTGCCATCGGACCCGGAATTCACGATAGTTCCTCCGCGCTGATTCCCTACCTGCGGGCAGAGAAAAAACCATTCGTCCTTTTGTCAACCGGCACCTGGAACATCTGCATGAATCCTTTTGCCGGACAGTCACTCAATCAACGGGACCTCCATCTGGACTGCCTGCACTTCATGCAAGTCTCCGGCCAGCCAGTGAGGGCTTCCCGGTTATTTTTAGGCCACGAATTCGCCCGGCAGATTGCTTTACTGGAAGCCCACTTCGACAAAGACGGTAAACATTACCGGGAGATACGGTTTGATTCAGGCATCTACCAATCTTTAGCCGGACAGGCTAAAACCTGCTTCCACCTGGAGCACCTGCCCTGGAAACGTAAACAACCTCAAGAAAATCAAACCCACACTTTTAAGGACTATGCAACCGCTTATCACCAGTTGATTCTGGAGCTCACAGAGGTTCAGGAGCGCTCTCTGCGCCTGGCGATTGGCCAATCAGTGATCGAAAAAATATACATTGACGGTGGATTTGCGGAAAACGACGTTTTTGTGACCATGCTGGCCTTGCGTCTCCCGGAATTCAAAGTACGAACCACCCGCGCACCGGTGGGATCCGCACTGGGGGCAGCGATGGTCCTTTCTGACCAAACCCTGACCAGGAAATTTTTAAAAAAAAGGTATGCTATGGAGAAATACCGATTGCGTGATATACCTCAGCACAACGAATAACCTAAAAGTATGCTTGCAAAATGGACCAAACGCCTGGAGGACGTTCAGGAATATGAAAAGACACCCGTACCTGCATCCAAATGGAAATCCTGGGGCAGTTTCTTAGGCATGTATGCCGGTGAACATACCGCCGGTACTGAGTTTGTTATCGGCCCCTTGTTTGTAGCACACGGTGTAGGAGCCCTGGAATTGATCCTGGGGTTATTTTTCGGCAACTTGTTGGCCGTCCTGAGCTGGGCGTTCCTCACTGCGCCCATTGCCACCCGTGAACGCATCACCCTTTATTACAAGCTCGAACAGATCTGCGGCAGCCATCTAACGACGGTATACAATCTTGTAAATGCACTGATGTTTTGTTTCCTGGCTGGCTCGATGATTGCCGTATCGGCTACTGCAGTGGGTATCCCGTTTAACTTGCCGATGGCCGAGTTGAGTGACTGGCTGCCCAACAGCGTTTCGTGGATCGTCATTGTGCTGATTGTCGGGGCCGTAACGACAGTGGTGGCCATGTTGGGTTATGACCAGGTGTCCCGCTTCGCCAACCTGGCAGCACCCTGGTTGCCCCTGGTATTTATTGCAGCAGCCATTGCCGTCCTGCCGGAACTTGGTGTTCATTCGGTAGGTGAATTCTGGTCGGTGGCCAAAACCAAGATCTGGACTGGTGTTCCGCTTGCAGGTCAATCGCAATTTACCATGTGGCACGTGCTTTTTTTTTCCTGGTTTTGCAACATGGCGATGCATATCGGCATGGCCGACCTGTCGGTATTGCGCTACGCCAAAAGTTGGACGGCCGGTTTCGCTTCCGCAGGCGGTATGTATGTCGGCCATTATTTCGCCTGGCTGGCTTCCGGCATCCTTTATGCGGTTTTCCTGCAGATCTCGAACAACAGTCTGGAATTTGCCCCTGGCCCCATCGCTTATTATGCGGCCGGTCTGGCTGGAGCGGTCTGTGTGATCATCGCCGGATGGACTACCGCCAATCCGACCATTTACCGGGCAGGGTTAGCCGTGCAAGCGGTCTTACCCAAATCGCGCACCTGGAAAGTCACCCTGATCGTCGGAGCGGTAACCACCCTGGCTGCCTGCTTTCCGGCATTGGTCATGCGTTTGCTGGACTTTGTGGCCCTTTACGGTCTGCTTTTAATGCCGATGGGTGCCATCATTTTCATTGACTATTGGGTATTCCCCAAGATCGGCCTGCAGTCCAACCTGGCTGCCTTCCGCAATATCCGATGGAACTGGGCTGCCGGGCTGACCTGGTTTCTGACGCTGGGCACCTGTCTTGCCATCAATCAGTTCCTCGGCATTGAAATCTTTTTCCTGGGATTACCTGGTTGGTTTGTGGCTGTTTTGCTCTATATCGTGCTTAATTTCCTTATCCAACGCAACCGTCCGGCGGTCGCCTAAAACGAATTGATCCGATGAAAAACGTATTTGGTTTAATTGCGCTCGTTGGCCTGGCATTGACCCTGGTGCCCAGCATCCTGGTATTTACGGGCTCCATGACCAACGCCATGCATAAATGGCTGATGACCCTGGGTATGCTGCTATGGTTTGGTGGGGCAATGGGTTACCGGAGGCCAGAAAGAAATGTTGGAGGTTGAGTGTTGAATGTTGAATGAAGCGCGTTTGATTTGGACAACAGTCCTGATGTCATTTCATGTTATCTCCAGAATGCCAACTCTATAACACCTGCTAAAATCACCCTAAAGGATGATGCGATTGCTGTGTTCTCTGCGTTACCTTGCTGAAAACTAAGTAATTAAGATCCATTGACATGAAACGCATCCCTTTTCTAGTGATAGCCCTTTTTAGCCTATTGCTAACCCAATGTAAAAAAGCAGATCCCTGCGAAGGTATTTCCTGCCAAAACGATGGTACCTGTGTAGATGGAAGCTGCCAATGCCCTACCGGTTGGGAAGGTGAGTTTTGCCAAACGAAGACCCTACCTGCTGCCATCAAAGTCACCTCACTGAGCGTAACCAAGTTTCCGGAGACCCAGACCGATGGATCCGCTTGGGATGATGATGGAAGCGGTCCTGATTTATTGCCTTATGTTTTGACATTAAAAGCGGACAATCAAACACCAGACGCCGTTTACTGGGCCAGTGACATCAATACAACCAATTCAAAAGGTGGTAAAACCATCAGTTTTCCATTTGTGACGCCTGCCCTGACGATTGAACCGGTTGATAAATATTACGTCTTTTACCTGTACGATAACGACGGGGATGAACTCCAGGGCATAGGAGGTATTATAATCAATTTTGCAGAATACATTGACGAAAGGCCTGAACTGTTTACCATCGGTTGCAGCACCTGTAAAGTAGGTTTTGAGGTAGAGCTGGAATACGTTTTTTAAGCCTTAACGTCTCAAATCCCGGATCTGCACCGGTGAATACGATCCGGAATCCTTACCTTCATCCATTATGGATGTCACCGTCTGGTTGCAATGGATTGCCTTAATGTATGTATCGATTGGCATCCTCTTTGCCATCTGGTTCGTCTTTCGTTCGGTCGACCGGATGGATGACCAGATGCAGGGAGCCTCAATCATGATGCGTTTTATTTTATTTCCTGCAACTGCGGCTCTTTGGCCCTGGTTGTGGCAACGCTGGAGGAACGCCAAACAACGGTCGTCATGAGGGTTGATTTGCAACGATATCACCGCCGGATCTGGATAATACTTGCCGTTCTCCTGCCCCTGATCATACTTCTTGCTGTACTGGTCACACCACGTCCGGTCGTACAGGACAAATTGTTTCAGCCCCCGGCCAAGGACCATGTTCTTCCTGATCAGAATTCCGAGACTCCTCCAAAAATTCAGAATGGCTGACCACTATGTCCCGGTACAGTGGAATTCCGAGAAAAAGCGGTACGATGGGATCCTGTTGACATTCATCATCGCCTACCTGACTTTGTTCCTGGGCTTACAGTGGTATTTTTACCCTGAAGGAACCCTGGAGACCCGGATCATCCGGTCTACCGGAACCCTTGCTTTCCTGTTATTAACCATTGTTCTGGCCATCGGCCCGCTTTGCCGGCTCAATCCCCGGTTCTTGCCGCTGTTGTACAACCGCCGGCACCTGGGGGTGGCGACTTTTCTGATCGGACTGATTCATGGCATTTTCAACCTGATCCAGTTTCACAGTCTCGGCAATGTGGGGATCCTGACTTCCCTTTTTACCTCCAACACCCAATACGGATCATTCGCCGGTTTCCCCTTTCAGGTGCTTGGTTTCACGGCCTTATGCATCCTCTTCCTGATGGCTGCAACCAGTCATGATTTTTGGTTAAAAAACCTGACACCCGGGGCCTGGAAGCGCCTGCACATGCTGGTCTATTTGGCCTATGTGCTCCTGGTCGGCCACATCGCCCTGGGAATTCTGCAGAATCAGCTCAACGTCACCTGGATAAGCATTTTGTCTACGGGAGTAATCCCTTTAATCGTTCTGCACCTGGCTGCCGCCCGAAAGAATCACCATGAAGAAGTGGAGAATGCCCGGTCCAAAGCCGACTGGATCCACGTCGGTTCCGTGGACAGCATTCCGGATCAGCGCGCCCGGATCATCTACTGTGGAGATGAATCCATCGCCATCTTTAAGTACGATCAGCAGATTGCCGCCGTAAGCAATGTTTGCAGGCACCAGCACGGACCGTTGGGCGAAGGGAAGGTCGTCGATGGATGCATCACTTGTCCCTGGCATGGCTACCAATATTATCCGCACAACGGACAGTCGCCGCCACCTTACACCGAAAAGATCGAAACGTACCGGGTCAGGATCGACGACGGGCAAGTGTATGTGGATCCGCATGCCTTGCCTCCGGGAACGGCATGCGCTCCGGTTCCAATCGATCGATCCTTCGACTCCCCGCAGGGCGATCATCCGGACGCGTCATCTTAGCCGAAATCACTCGTGCCGTCAGGCCTTCTTATCAGCAGTTTAGTGGAGAGAAGCGGGTCCTAAGGTCACCTCGGGCGGGCTCGATTACAAAATCAGGCTGAAAGGAGTCGAAGCTTGGACCTAATTCAACATCCCGACAGGTAGCCGGTCAATAGGACGGATGCGCAGCTTACGGAAATAGATCTCCGCACCTTCCGATTGCAGCTGAATCTTGCCGGCAGTCAACGGCTTGATTTCTCCATTATCCACCTGTCGCGAGTGGTATAATACCATGTTGACCACATTGTTGACAACATGAATGGCTGTGTCGCCGTGGCAATACAGATCGATCACATTCCAGGCGCCGATGGGATTTTCGGCCTCATTACGTTTAATGCAATGCCGGCCAACCGGAGTTCCGTCCTGAAATGTTTTCAGAGGTGCCGCCGGATCCCAAATATAGCCCGAACTATCCTGCGGGCGGGCCGGAACATCCATGATGGCCCCGGCACAACCCCAGTAATCGCCCACATCGCCTTCCTGGATCTGAAATTCCTGAGCCCGCATCCAAAATCCGTAATCAGCTCCCTGCTCACCAACGGCATGGTAAAGTAATCCGCTGTCCCGCTTGTCGTTCTCCTTGGGAGGCCATCTTTTGCGGCCCCATTTGTAGTGCAATTGAAGGTGGTAATTACTATAGGATTCCTGGCTGGTTAGCGCTCCCCAATCCTGACCGGAAATACGGATAACCGGTTCTCGGTTCTCAGTTACGACCGTGAAGACACGGTCGGGATCGTTATTCAGACCGATGGGCAGTTGTTCTCCAGAACTTGCTGCAGCGCCCACCCGGTGCCCCAGGTAAGTATCCCAGCCGGACAGATCCTGGCCATTAAAAAGCGGTTGCCAGGATTCCTCAGGAACCTCTTGCTGGCACGCCGTCAGCCCAAGGATCAGGATCGCCATAATCACCCATGATTTCCTGTAAAACATTCTTTGCTCCAGGCTCTTTGCTCCAAACGTCATGTTCACAACTTTTTCAGTGCTGCCTCAATCATTTTCAGTCGCTCGGCCGAGAAGAGTTGTGGGGCTGAATTCCCTAAATCCGTCAGCGTTAAATTCATCATTTGTCCAATTTGCAGGTCGGTCGCGCCGTGGAGTTCCGGGATATTCTTCAGGATCACTGCTTTCGCCGCCTCATCTTTCCAAATGTCACGCACTTTGGATTGTAAGTCAAACTGTCCGGCATGGCTCTCCATCCAGCCTATTCGATAATGGTAAATGCCCGAGCCCAGTGATTTGGTTTCAGTCGTGCCATCCTCTTTTGGTAGGTAAAGGGTGGCGGTGGTATTGGCCGGGATGGTCACCTCCAGTTCCAGCGTGTCGTCCATGATCTGCCACGATGAAGCCAGCTTGCCGTAAAGGGTCTCCAGCTCAGCCTGGGCATAAGTAAGTGCCGTGTTTGGCTGGGGCCGCAGGATGATGTGTTTGTATCCGGGATGGTCTTTATCTTCGTTGATGCCGGTAATATTGCGATACATCCAGTCGCCGATCGCCCCGTAGGCGTAATGATTGTAAGAATTCATCGAGGGAGTCTGAAAGGTGCCATCTGGCTTGATGCCATCCCAACGCTCCCAGATGGTGGTCGCACCCATCGTCACCGGATACAACCAGGAAGGATAAGTCTGTTGCATCAATAATTCGTAGGCCATACCTGTATGACCGAACCGGGACAGGACATGGCACAAGTACGGCGTTCCCAGGAATCCGGTGGTCAGATGGGTGTCGTAACTTCTGATGTTTTCAACCAGGCGGTCAACCGCTTGCTGACGTAAATGCTCCGGCAACATATCAAATTGCAGCGCCAGCACATAGGCGGTCTGCGTACCGGACACCAGCCGGCCGGACCCTGTTACGTACTCTTTCATGAATGCCGCCTTGATCCGCTTCAGTAAATTTTGATAGTACGGAATGTCTTCCGTTTTACCCAATACCTCTGCAGCGTTCAACAGGAGTTGGGTGGAATGGGCATAAAAACACTGGGCGATCAGGTATTTGTCGGTCACGGCAGACCGTCCGTCATTGTCGTCGAAGGGGCGGTAAAAGAGCCAGTCACCAAAATGAAACCCTTTGTTCCACAAATCATCGGTGCTGGCACGCTCCATAAAGCCTACCCAGGCTTTCATACTGGGGTATTGGTTTTCCAGGATGCGTTCGTCACGGTAAGCCAGATACATGTTCCACGGTATGATCGTAGCCACATCGGCCCATCCGGCTGACCCGCCGGCGTTCTCACCCAACACATTCGGTACCACAAATGGCACACTACCACTGGAAGTTTGGTCCGCCGAAACATCCTGCAACCATTTGTAAAAGAAATTGTGTACGTCACGGTTAAAGGCTGCAGTGGCTGAAAAGGCCTGTGCATCTCCGGTCCATCCGAGGCGCTCATCGCGCTGCGGGCAGTCGGTGGGTACATCCAGGAAATTACCTTGCTGACCCCATTGGATGTTGTGCTGTAGTTGATTGATCAACGGATCGTTGGTCACAAAAGTGCCGGTTTTTTCCATGTCGGAATACACAGCTATGGCCGAAAAATTTTCCCGTTTCAATTCGCCGGGATAACCCTCCACTTTGATGTAACGGAACCCCTGGAAGGTGAAATGGGGTTCAAGCGTTTCCTCTCCGCCTCCCTTCAGCACGAAGGTATTCGTCTGCTTTGCGGCCCGTAGATTGGCGGTATAAAAATTCCCGTCCTTGTCCAGGACTTCGGCGTGATAAATGCGAATGGTGTCGCCCGCTTTTCCGCTCACCTTCATTTTAACCCAGCCCACCAGGTTTTGTCCGAAGTCGACGACGTGGTCACCTTCGGGCGTCATCATCACCTTAACCGGCTGCAGATGTTCGTGTTTACGCACCGGCTCGTTATAGGTCGCGATGAGATGACCAAAGTCCAGGTCTTGCGTGCGCGCGGGCAGCCAGGCCGCTGCATCAAACCCTACCTGATTCCATCCATTTGGCTCTTTCCCGGCATCGTAAGTTACCCCATTGTAGATTTCGGCATAGAGGATACCTCCGGTATGACTTGACCAACTTCCATCTGAAACGATGGTCGCCGTACTCCCATCGCTGTAGGTGACCTCCAATTGGAAGAGCAGCGCCAGGTCCTTACCATAAAATCCATCCTGGGAAGCCCAGCCGATGATGCCCCGGTACCACCCGTTGCCCAGACGCACGCCGATGGCGTTATCACCTTTCTGCAGTAGGCTTGTCACGTCATAGGCCTGGTATTGCAGGCGCTTGTTGTAGCTGGTCCACCCGGGAGTCAGGTAGGCATCCCCCACCCGCTGACCATTGATGAATGCCTCGTACAATCCGTGAGCGGTGATGTAGGCGGTGGCGGACACGATGGATTTTGTGGAGCTGAATTCCTTGCGGAAATAGGGACTGGGCCGTTCTCCTGCCTCTTCCTCATACCCTGGTCCGATCCATTGCGCTTGCCAGTCGGATCGCTTCAACAATCCCATCTGCCAGGCATTTACCGCGCTCCAGTCGGAGGTATGACCCTGATTATCCCACACCCGCACCTGCCACAGGTATTGCTGATTGGTCATCAATTCCGGTCCCTGATAAGGCACAAAGACGGATTGATCAGAGCTAACCTTGCCAGTGGTCCAGAGCAGTTTTTTGCCACGTAACAATTGTTTCTCCTCGGTGGCCACGCGAATCTCATAAGCAGTTTGCATGACCTCCCGGGCAGCTGATTGCAGTTGCCAGCTGAAGCGGGGATGCATGTCATCCAGACCAAGCGGATTGATTTTATCTTCGATTTTAAGCTGCATCACGGAGACTTGAGCGAAGCTGAACAGAGGTAGTAAAATTGATCCTGCGACCAGGATTTTTAAGTAGCGCATAACCGGAATTTTAGCTTGACAAGTTAGGGAAATTAAGGCTGATGTGCCTTTTAACCCCGTATAAATTGCGTCAAAATAGTCTTTTGATCAAGCACAATCCGGGCAAGCAGGTTTACCTTTAGATTTTTAAAAACCATCCTTTCCGATACAAAAAATACAGAAACACCCACACCAATCCCAATGCGCCCAGTGACTGCCATACCCCATGCCATGGTTTCGGGGTGAATTTGTACAATCCTTCAAACAACAAACGGGATGTAAATCCAAAATCGATAAACCGGTAGGCCAGGTAGATGGTCAGGGAATTCAGCCCGATCACCCGGAAGAAAAATGCCCATTTCTGATATTTCGCCACATCAATGACCAGATAAAAGAGCGCAAGCGCCAGGAAGGCCATTCCACCCGTCAGGAGAATAAACGAGCTGGTCCATAAATGCTTGTTGATGGGAAAATGCAATCCCCACAGCAAACCTATGGCCACAAGTCCCATCCCGGTCAGCGACAACCGGATTAATTTGGTCTTAGGCGTGCCCTCCAGCCTCAATACGTCCCCCGCAAAGGCTCCCAGCATGGTCAGGCAGAGTGCCGGAAACTGGGTAAGAATACCCAATTCATCGTAGGTCCCCTGTAGCAACCGGCCTGGCAGAAAATTCCGGTCAACCCAGCCAACCAAATTGCCTTCAAACGTGAGATCTCCCGCTCCATAGCCTGGAACCGGTATCAAGAAGAGTGCGGCGTAATAAA
>JAGQXC010000326.1 GCA_020436785.1 Saprospiraceae bacterium
AAAAACACCTCCCTATTTTCAGTTAACCGTGCAGTACCTGGCCCCTCCAACCGCACCTGGTCAAACATCACCCAGGAGCCCTGCAAGATGGTCAGGTTAATCTCATTACCGCCGGTGTTCCATAATTCATTCGCCACCGGTATCTCTATTTGATGTTTCCTGCCTGAATGCTGGCTGCCCTCAATGGTGTTGTTGCCGGAACCTGGCGGCAATTGATATTCCCAGGAATTTCCATTGACGGTCACTTTAAATAAAGGCGGGTCATCGGCGCTGTTGTCCATCAGATCGACAACCAGTTTCCAATTTCCTTTCGAAGGCAGCCTGGCGATGCCAAAAAGGATATTTAATACGTGGGAACGCCATCCGGATGTGGACCAGGTGCCTCCCCATTCATCGCCGGGCCCAGGCAGGACATAGGGCCAGTCCGTCCCGGCTTTCGAAGTCCCCACCAGGAAAAACCGGTCTTCCCATCCAAAATCTTTTTCGACAAAATTCTGAAAACCTGAAGGAGCCAGGGCAAATTCAGCGCTGCTGTTGTCGGCTTGACCGATTTGCCAGATGATTTTTTCTCCGGTAGTGCATGAAAATAAACCAAGGCACCCAAACCATAGAAAATAGGACCAATTGCGAAATCCATTGAT
Source organism: Saprospiraceae bacterium (assembly GCA_020436785.1). Classification (GTDB taxonomy): domain Bacteria; phylum Bacteroidota; class Bacteroidia; order Chitinophagales; family Saprospiraceae; genus JAGQXC01. The sequence continues at coordinate 642 of JAGQXC010000326.1, forward strand.
AATTTCCCATTGATTCCTTTCGAAGGGCAATACTATCCCGGACTTATCCATCGTAACCACTCTTTAAATTGAAGTAAATACCGATCAGACGCTGATTACATCACCATCATGCTCTTTCGGTACATATCAGGTTTCCAATTAATTTTTATTAATTCGAAAAATCTGATACCGGCGCACATTTTTGGGCTATTCCCGATCAACAAGGTAATTTAGCTCGGTCACTCCATTGGCAAATTGCCTCGTCTCAGGCAATAATTTTAAGTTTATTTTATTTTCGATATCCACAAACAGAGGAATGCCTTTTCCTAAAACAACCGGATTGACAAACAGCCAAAAACCATCAATCAAATTCAGCTGCATTAGCGAATGGGTGGCCGTGGGACTGCCAAAAAGCAGGATTTCACGACCCGGTCGTTGCTTCACTTCATTGATCCGGTCTGGCAGCTCGTCACTAATTATGGTGGTGTCAGCGTTACCGGCCCCCTTCATGGTTCGCGATAAGACCACTTTATGTACGTTACTGTACCACTTCGAATGTTCAATGTCGTGCTTGGTCGCTCCGGGTTTTTTCCCTGCGGTGGGCCAGTAATTTTCCATCATCTGATAAGTTACCCGCCCATACATGGAGGTGTCACCCTGACCGATGCGCTTGCCCACATGATCAAACAATTCCTGATCCAGTTTTATCCAATTCATCTCTCCATGCGGTCCGGCGACAAAACCGTCCAGCGATAGGTGCATAAATGAAATTAGTTTCTTCATATAACTCTATTTACATTGTATTTTAACCGACGCCAAAACTACGAACAACTCCAGGTTCATTGCAAATTACCTCCCGGTGCGAGGATGATGGCCGGTTATTTTATTTTAGTGTCCAATTCATTTTGGATGATTTCCAATATCCGCTCAATTTTTTGTTTCAGCCCCTCAGCCTGAATGTTCGCATTCCTGCAGTAGTTATTGATCGATATCAGATAACTGGAAATAGCCGGGTCACTCAGGTATTTTTTATATTCCGATGCATCATTTTCTCCTGAAATTCTATATCGGGCACTTTTATTATCGTCCGAAAGGCGAAAGACATTCACTGCTTTGTCATTATCTCTGTTTTCTCCTCCCATTTTTCTGGAATCGTAATGTTGCCTCATGTATTCATAATAAAAATTTACATCCATATCGACCAGTAATTGTTCCTCTTCGACCATCTTCTGTACGGTATTATTCCAATTGGATAACTGGATCCTCAATTCTGAATTATTGATTAAATAAAGCTTTCCAGAATTAAGCAATTCTGAAGTCACGCCATCGGGTCCATCAAAGGTGGGTTGTGAATATGTACGCCGTATATGCTTTCTAACGGTATCTAAAGGCACACCATTTATACCGTTGTCGATGTAATCAAAGAGCTGATTGATGGATGTCAAGATGGCATCCCGCATGTAAATCTTCTCATTAACTTCCCTTAAATTTTCTCCGTATTCATTTTTTAGTTGTTTTAATAAGGTAATTTCTTCCCTGGCGTTGTTCCGGTTAATGTTCCAGTTATTGACTTGTAAGGCGAGCAGGATACCAATGACCACCAGGACAATTTCTCCAATCGCATATTTGAGATATTGGCCCACCCTGCCCGAGAATATTGATTTTTGACGAAAATTCCTGAAAAATTTTACCACCGGTGTATCTGAGTTAATTTGACTAAATACAAAACCTGAGCACTTGTAAGGTAGGACATTCCTGATTATTTAATCCGGACTTCCTGGTTGAGCCCAGATGGCAGGTACGGATAAAGCCGGCCAAGGCACTCCAAACAAAGGATTTTATTTAAAATTAGCCAGGTCCACAGCTGGTTCACCTCCAGTTGCCTTTCTTTCAAAGGTGGTATCCATCTCTGTTCGCTCATTAAAAAACCCACAATTCTTCAGGAAAAAAGCATCTCCCTGGGCACCTCCTGCATAATCCAGCCGGTTGCCCTTGCGGGCGGTCGCATCGGCGGTGAAGCGCGCCTGGGTCAGCTCTTGCCACTGTCCACGCGCATCGCAGATCCATTGATTGCCATAGCGGGCAGACCGGGTCAACACCCCCGTTTCAGGGATAAAATTCTCCAGGAAGGAATAGAGGCTGGTCAGGTAGGTATCCGTTTTAGGACGGCGCCAACCAGCTATGAGCAGCCATTTACCTTCTTCGGGTGCGTAAAACCAGGCGGTATAGTCCGTCGAATTGTTACCAGTTGGCCTAGCATGCAACAGAAAGCGATAGGTGACCTCCGCTTGCCACGGATAGCGCAAATAACTCTGCCCTCCGGAGCCTTCGTTGCCAAATTCACCAGTATGCACATTTTGGCCTTTTCGTAAAAGCTTGATCTTCTGATCTTCGGGGATGGACTGGGGATCATCGGTTTTGAAAGGACTCCACACCGAAAACAGGATGCGTCGCTCGCTCTCTGAATTGACCTGGAATCCGAAATACCCTTCTCCAAAGCCATTGGCCATAAAGTAGGACCCCTCCACATCCTGACCGGCAGGCACCGTGATCTCGCTGTAGAACCATTCGACGTTTGGGATATTATCTGCCTGTGGAAAGCGAAGATGAACAGAAGGCCCACGCCGGCCCCAGTAGAATTCATCCCGTACAAAATGCACCTCGCCCTCGCTGGCCGGACCGGCAAGCCGGACCGATTCGATCTCGGCGATGGTCGGAGACGGGTGTTCGAGGCATTGCCACATCAATTGTTGATAACCCGGTTGAACGACCTCAAATGTGCCAACGGGGACGATCGCCCAGTCGGAATTGGACAAAGTGATTTCCTGACTTTGATCTCCCAGAGAGCATTTTAACCTGGTCATGCCTCCCGGAACCCGGGCCCGGATGCTTACCTCCAGCTTCCCTGGCCGGGATAAATGGAAATAGGTACCGATCCGGTCAGCGTCCTCGGACCAATTGGTCAGTCCGTTTTCGGTAATCAATTCCGACGACTTCATCGGCTCGTTCAGAACCCAGCTGTTCCCTGCCGTGGGTATGGCGATTGCAGACGGAAAAGACTCCTCGCGACCACTGCCACTGACGGATTCTTTGAATGAGCAGGCCAGTAAGGCAATGGGCAGAAACAGCCAAAATGAATTTTTCATAGGAAATAAAGTATTGCTAATGCATGGCAAGGTATCATTCCCGGTGAAAAGCATTCATTGAACAGGGTGTCAGGTTCATCCCTTTGGCGCATCCATCAGGAAGTTGTTGACATCCAACCAGTGTATAAATGCATCAAACCAGCGATTACTCGTACGATTTGGATTCCCAAGGCCAAATCCATGTCCACCATTTTGATACAGATGAAACTCCACCGGGCGGCCCGCTTGATACCAGGAATTGATTACGCCAAATTGTCCACGAAAGAGAAAATCATCGGTGGCGATTACATTAAACATCGGAGGAGCATTATCGGGTACGTCAACCGGTCCCATACCTCCATAGATTGGTCCGATGAATGCCAAATGCATGGATTTTGAATGCAGGGTGGCATGCATGGTCAGGCCAGCGCCCGCAGAAAATCCAATCATTCCAATCCGCTGCGTATCGACACCCCATTCTTTGGCTCGACGAACGATCATCGCGTAGGCAGCTTCTGCATCTTCCAACTGATTGCTTAAATCCATTTGGGGCGGACGCGGAGGAGTGCCCCCGGTCGCGTTCGAAGTATCCGGCGCCGGACGTGGTGCATTCATCCAATCTGCAAATTCTTCCAGCGAAGGCGCCGTTGGAAAGAGGCGGTATTTTAGTACAAATGCAGCAATCCCTTGTTTGGCAAGCGCTTCGGCGACTTCCCATCCTTCGTTACCCATTGAAAGCCATCTAAATCCGCCGCCAGGTGCTACAATGACCGCAGCACCGTTTGCTGTTCCGGGTTCGGGTAAAAATGGGGTAAGGGTGGCCACCGAAATATTGCGCGCCATGGGATCTCCCCATTGACGAAACCAGGATTCCGGAGCCGGTTGATTGTCGACACCACCGGTACCAAGTGGTATGGCGTTGGGCTCTGAGGGCGCTTCGAGCGGGTAAATCGTCCCATCCTGGGCCATCATTCTTATGGTTATCGTCAAAAGGAATAACAATCGTGCCGTGCTGATCAAGAACAATCTTCTAAACTTCATATTATGTCGATTTTAAACGATTTATTTGGTTTTCTAGCTCGTCCTTCTCAAAAGAGGATATCACTTCAAATGTCCAGATCGATTCCAATATCCAGCATACCAAGCCAGTTTTCTTATTAGTTAGCGCGTTGACCATTGATTGTGGTTCTAAATATCGCAAATCCATTGCGCAAAGCGTTTGAGGTTTCATTTAAATTCTGATCCATCCTATCCTGGATGTTTATTTATTCTAAATCTGTGAAATAATTACTTTCAATCCCATGCTTTGATCTTCGTGGACCGTTGAATCATACCACTAACCTGCTGTAATCAACAAAAAGCTTTTGTCTGTGGCAACCGTCAATGAGTAGCTGTTGCCAGCCACCGGGATGTTGAAATCGATTGAGCTACCAGGAGTGAGCGTCCTGCTTTGTTACAAAGCTGGCCTATACCATGGTAGAAAAATATGGCGAGGACTTCTTTTATTACCCAGCTTCATTTGAAAAGAAGGATAAAGATCAGCATTCAAGACCAGTTGAATAATCCTCCAGTCCTGCGACATTAGTTATTTTTTGAGGATAAACAGCCGTGAATTTTCAGCTTAGTCAGAGCGGATCGCATCCACTTCTATCTCAATCAACCATTCCGGATTGATAAAGCGGCTTACCTGCATGATGGTGTCTACCGGCTTAACTGATTTCAGATAGGTAGCTCTAACTTCCGCAGCTTCCTTCCAATCTTCAATGTTCGTCAACAACATCCGTGTCCTTACCACATCATCCATACTTGCTCCAGCCTGTTGCAACGCCTTTTTAATAATTTCAAAACATTGCTGTGTTTGCAGGCGGATATCACCCAACCCGACCGTTTTACCGTTCGCATCCAGGGGTGCTGTTCCACCAACGACCAGATACGGTCCAACCCGCACCGCCCGGCTAAATCCTATCATTTCCTCGTAGGGACTTCCACTTGATATTAATCGACGCTTCATAAGGCGGTATCAAATAACTTGATTATTTTAATCCGAATTATTCCTGGCATTTTTTCAGCCTGAGCATTTGTTCATTGGCTTGTTTAAAGATTTCACGAATAACCTCTCCATTGGAGGGTTGTTCGGTAAGGGATTCGGGATCCCACTGACTGCGCTCGGTGGCAAAAAAATCTCCTCCGTAAATGTGGAGGCCGCCGGTAAATCGCGTCAGGGGATTCGTTACTGAATGAATGGCGCGCTCATTCAAAGCGGCCACATCACCGGCAAACAGGCAAGTGGCTTCATGGGCCTCCAGACGGGATTGATCGTTGCGTTTCCAAAGAATGTTATCCTCCCGACCCGTATAGATACCGATATTGGCCCACATCAGGTGATTGTGGGGCATCAGATTCATCTGGGGTGTCCACGATGCGGCAAAAATGGTCAAATCGGCAGAACGAAGAAATACTTTTAACCCAGCTTCCGTGGGCTCACCAATGGCTTTCAGCATGGCGCCTGGATTGGAAATGGCTTCTTCCAGAACTTCTTTGACGGCTTCCTGTGGGCTAGCCTCTTTATTTGCCTCGATACAAGCTTCGATAAATTTTTGCATTTCAATCAGGTCTCGCTCCTCAACGGGAATGATTTGTTCTCCGTGATCCAGGGCATCTCCCGAAATATCCGTCAATGCGGATTCCATAAAGGATGGAAGTGTAGAAACGCTCAAACTCAAGCCCAGGGTCTTGATCATACCTCTTCGCGATATTCCGGAGGGATCAATTTGTTTGCAAGCTTTAAAAACAGTTGAGTACCCCATGATTAAATTATTTTTTTATCTGTTGATATTCCTGATAAAAGCGCTCATTAAAAGGGACGGCTTTCAGTGCAGCTTCAATTTGATCCAAATGATTAATGATGGCGAGATCTTCATCCAGCATTTTATAGATGGCATTCTCACAACTCTCCCAAATGCGCTTTAGTTCTGGCAGTAGATCGTATGCCTTTTTGGTTAGCTCCAGGTTTTGTTTCCTTTTGTCGTGTTGGTCCTGTTTGGCGTAGATGTACCCTTTCGCCGTCATTTTTTTCAGCATCGCTACCATCGATGGGTGGCTGTAGCCCAATTGCTCGGCCATCTCCACCATGGTCATGGTTTTATGTTCCAGAAGAAGTTTGAATACCAAATGCCAACTTGGCTCCACATCGATATGGATCTGTTTGAAAAATTGCCGGGTGTCATGCGCCATCCGATCACTGATCCGTTTCAGGCGATTGTCCAATGCCCGGTATCCAAGTTCTTGTATAAAGTCTCTTTCCATTATTTATCAACTATCCCTAAAGATAAAACATTTTAGTTAGCTAACTACATAGTTGACTAAATATATTTTCTTTCCTCAGGAAATGTCAGTCATCCACCACGATTGGATGGGACACCTGACTGACTTCGCGGTAGTCACTTTGTGGATTAACCAAACCAATTAAACATGTCCTCAGATGCGCCTGAAATGGCACAAAGTTTCCCTGAAATAAGTACTTTCATCTTCCCAAGAAATGCATTAAGTAATCCTCATTAATCGAACAGGCCATGGCTTTCAAATCCCGTAAATTTTTAGCTCCCGCCATTTCATTCCTTGCCCTGCTCACTGCGTGTCAGTCGCCGGAAAATTATGACCTGATCTTTCGCAACGGGACCATTGTGGATGGCACCGGTAAAGCGCCCTTTGCCGGCGATGTAGCGATCAATGGGGATTCCATTGTAGCCGTAGGAAATTTGAAACGGGCCACCGGAACCGCAGAAGTGGACATCTCTGGATTGGTCATCGCACCGGGATTCATCAATATCCACAGTCATGCCGAGCCCGATGCCCTGCCGACGGCGGTTAATATGCTCAGCCAGGGCGTAACTACCGAGATCATGAATGCCGACGGACGCAGCCCGTTGGACCTTACCGACCAGATGCGCCAACTGGATTCCGGGGGATTGGCTCTCAACGTTGGCGGTTGCATCGGCTTCAACAGCGTCTGGCAAGCCTCGGTAGGTCTCAACGATCAACGTCCTACCGGGGATCAGATCCGGGATATGCAAGGCATGATCAGAAAAGGCTTGGAAGCTGGCGCCTGGGGTGTCTCTGCAGGATTGGACTATGTACCAGGACGTTATGCAAAAACCGAAGAGGTCATCGATGTCCTCAAGCCTTTTGCCGCCTGGAACGTGGTCTTCACCAATCACGACCGGCTCACTCCTGAAAATGGATTCAGCTCCATCGCCGGCATGACGGAAACCATCGATATTGGCACCGCCAGTGGTCTCATCCCATTGATTACGCATATGAAGGTTCAGGGCTGGGAGCAGGGAAAAGTGAACACTATTCTGGAGCGGATGACGGCTGCCCAAACCGGTTTCCCGGGAGGTGCCGTCGCCGACGTTTATCCTTACCTCGCCGGTATGACCGGTCTGGCCAGCCTGATCATTCCCAGCTGGGCGCAGGAAGGGGGTTATGAAGCCATGGTCACACGATTTAAAGATCCTGCGCTGCGTAAACAGATCATTCGGGAAGCGGAAGAAGCCATGAAACTGCGCTTTGGCGGTTACGAGGGGATTTTCCTGATGGACTCCCAGCGGGAACTGGCCGACGCCATGCAGGAATTTGGCATTGACTCCCCAGGTGAAGCCGTCATTCGGTTACTGGAAGAAAAAAACCAGGTGATCATCGCCCGTTTCGGCATTGAATCCGACCTGATCGCCATCATGCAGCACCCTACCGCTTCCATCGCTTGCGACTGTGGAGCATCGTTGCAAGAACGGGTGCATCCGCGCAGTTGGGGCAGCTTCCCCAAGGTACTCGGTGAATACGTGCGGGAGAAAAAGGTCCTCACCCTGGAGGAGGCCATTTATAAAATGTCCGGCCTCCCCGCCAAGACCATCAGCATGACGGACCGGGGTACCCTGGAAACGGGTAAAGCGGCAGACCTGGTGGTCTTTAATCCAACGACCGTCATTGATAAGGCCACCTACGCGGAGCCTACATTGATGTCGGAAGGCATCGTCCATACCCTGGTCAATGGTCAGTTTGCGTGGAAAGATGGGGTAGCCACGGGTATCAAGGCAGGTAAGACCTTAAAGCGGCGGAGTATGAATTAAGCCGCAAGATTGATTTTAGATTTATTCAAATAACTCGCATGTAGTCTTCTTCTATTATTGCATGCTTTTCTCGATGGTCAGGTAATCTTTTGCCAAAAAAAGATCAAGAAGTCTAAAGGCATCGGCCTGCGAAAACGGTTTCTTGACCACTTCAAATTCAGGCTTCTTACCAAGAAACCCGAAAAAGACCTTCTTCATCCGGGGCCGGTTGTACCAAACTGAAAACGAAAATCTTTCCGGTTTACCTTCAGCCCGCAAGCAAAGGCTGTATTTATCATCCAGACACACAAACTCCAAAGCCGGATTGAAGTAAATGTCGTCATAATTAAGGGTGCTAAATTTAAGCAATTCCGTTTTCCACGGATAATTCTCTGCTTTCGTTTTCACCTCAGTGGCCGAAAGCTGTTTATCCGAATGCTCCACTTCCATTTGATCCGGATACCAAACTGAATGCTTGTATTTCATATTTTCAGGCAAATTCCATTAATCAATTAACCAGGGATTAATTTACGGCTTAAATCCCACACGCCTGCCAAAGAATGAAAGGGTAAAAGATCTATGCCAGAACAAAATTAATTGCCTATTGTACATATAAAAACCGGTTGTTAATTTAGAGAGACAGATAAGGGATCATTCTGAAAATAATGAGGGATTTGTTCGTATCCAGAGTCACCATGTTCCTTAATGAGTAAACTGGTCCCCAGCAACTGGTGGGTAATCAAGATCTGAACTTGATAAAGCATACTGCTGGGATTCGAGCATTCCATCATTGAACGGAACATGATCATCGAAGGTTTGCATTTTTGGTTCGGCCCGTGCAACTAATTGTAGCGAACCAATCAGAATACAATGGAGACCAGCAACCATTCATAAAAAACGGGGCGTATCCGAAAAGCCATATGAGTAGGAATTTAACCTCAATCTTATGCCAAAATATGTCATTGAACGGGAAATTCCCGGAGCGGGCAGTTTAACTCCTGCGGACCTTAAAGCAATCTCACAAACTTCCTGCGGGGTATTGGATAATATGGGGCCTCAGATCCAATGGGTCCATAGTTATGTGGTCGATGACAAAATCTATTGCGTCTACATCGCTCCAAATGAAGAAATGATCCGTGAACATGCCCGGCAAGGTGGATTCCCTGCCAACCTGGTATCGACCGTTTCCGCCATCATCGATCCGACCACCGCAGAATAGGGAGACACCTTATTTTATAGTCTATTAGCGTGGATTAGTATACCTGAATTAAGGGCTCATTAATTCCGGGCAGGTCATCTATTCAGAGACTCGCAATTAGGTGTTTGCTTACAGGTCCCTTGCATCGTCCAGCTTCCGGTAACGATTCATGATTACCTGGGAGACCTTTTATCCGGTACATTTAACAAACCTTTGACCCGGTCCAACAATCCTGCCAGGATACTCGGATCATAGCCCGTATAGAAACTGATCACGGAAACCGTGGGCGCCAGCCGCATGTAGGTCTCTTGCCCGGGAGATACCAATGATTCGGTGGCCAGCACAAGCAAGCCGGCCAGAACGAGGGCATAAACTCCAAATCCCCGCATGACGGCCGAAATATAGTAGGTGGCTAAGCCATGATTATTAGGTTTATTGTGATCGACTTCGCCGGGGATGTCTGTTCTGGACGTAAAACGAGCTCTTCTTCCCAGGGCGCCCATAAATGAGGCCAGACAGGACAGGATGCCAATGTTTGAAATGGTCCAAAAAGGAAAAACGATGACCAGTCCTTTTAATATTGACCCAATACCACCGCCGTTCACCATGGCAGAGCGGTAAGGTTCCGTAGGAATAATAATCCCTCCGGTAAATAAGGCGAACCAACCCAGCAGGACGATGACCCCGGTCGTCAGTTCACCGGTGGAAAGACTTATGGGAAGTTTCCAGAGGACCTCATTCGTACCATAGGGCTCCTGGGTCGATTCTTTCCGAATGTCTCCGGGTCGTCCCTCCGAATTATTTTGATTTAACTTCTTCTCCTCATTTTTTACATTTTCAATGGACCCTGAATTTGTCTTCGTTTCCATAGGGATATTATTTATTTAATGAAACCAAAAATGGTTGGGGTGCGTCATGCAAAACTATTTGGAATCGATGGAAAACGCGGAGGTTATTTCACGTTCAGTTTTGATTTAAACTGAATCGCATTCATCACCTGAATGTCCAGGAACCCAGGGAGTT
>JAGQXC010000327.1 GCA_020436785.1 Saprospiraceae bacterium
ATCGGTTCTCCTACCGAGCCCAGGACTTTGATGGAACTCAGATCGTATTTTTCCGGCCATTCATCGCCGGCAGCCATCAATGCTCGGATAGCAGTCGGTGCTGTATAGAATTGGGTTACTTGATACTTTTCGCAGATTTCCCAAAAACGACCTGGGTCCGGATACGTCGGCACGCCTTCAAACATCATGGAGGTAGCTCCGGCCAGCAAGGGGCCATACACGATGTAGGAATGTCCGGTGATCCAACCGATGTCGGCAGTACACCAATAAACATCACCAGGCTGATACTGGAATACGTTCAGAAAGGAATAGCAGGTGTAGACCATGTAGCCGCCGCAGGTATGCACGACGCCCTTCGGCTTGCCCGTACTCCCCGACGTGTATAGGATAAACAACATATCCTCACTGTCCATGGTCTCGGCCTCACAATGCGTCGATTGCCGGGTTACCAGGCTGTGCCACCAGTGGTCCCGTCCCTCCTGCCAGGTGACTTTTTCACCGGTTCGCTGGTACACCAGCACGTGTTCGATCGATTCACAGCCCATACTCAAGGCCTCATCGACGACTTTTTTGACGGGAATGTTTTTGGCACCCCGCGGATTGTAGTCGGAAGTAATGACCATTTTACAACTGGCATCCTTAATCCGGTCGGCCAGGGCCGAAGCTGAAAATCCGGCAAAAACGACCGAATGCACCGCACCGATCCGTGCACATGCCAACACCCCGATGGCTAACTCAGGGACCATTGGCATGTAAAAACAAATGCGGTCGCCCTTTTGAATACCCAATTCTTTCAGCGCATTTGCCGCTTGGTTCACCTCTTCCAGCAATTGCCGGTAGGAATAGCTTTTGGCTGGGGCATCCGGATCATTACTCACCCATAAAATGGCGGTCTGATCGCCTCGTTCAGCGACATGACGGTCGAGGGCATTTTCGGTGATGTTGAGCTTGCCACCACCGAACCATTTGACATCCGGGGTCTTAAAGTTCCACTGCAGAACCTGATCCCATTTTTTCCGCCAGAGGAAATTCTCAGCAATTGATCCCCAAAATCCTTCCGGATCACTGACGCTCCGGCGGTAGGTCTCTTGGTATTCATCCCAGGTTCTAATTTGCATGTTCATAACAATATGTTTTTATTCATCTGGTAATCGAATGGTATCTATCATCTGCTGTACATGTAATGGAGGAGGTGGTGTCAGGAAGGTCACCGACAGGGAAACGACAAAATTGAGGAGCATCCCTACCGTACCGATCCCTTCCGGGGATATACCCCACCAATATCCATCAGGGGTGCCGCCCAGAAATTTAAAATAGACGATGTACGCAGTGGTAAAAATCAATCCGGTCAGCATTCCAGCGATGGCACCCTGCCGATTGACCCGCTTGGAAAAAATGCCCATGATGATGGCAGGGAAAAAGCTGGCGGCAGCGAGCCCGAAAGCAAAGGCGACCACCTGGGCCACATAACCCGGCGGGTCAATACCCGCCCATCCTGCGATGATAACGGCGATAGCAATGGTGATCCGCGCTGCCCTTAATTCGCCTTTTTCGGTAATGGTTGGTTTTAGCCAGTTTTTCAACAAGTCGTGGGAGATACTGGTCGATATAACGAGTAAAAGCCCGGCAGCCGTCGACAGGGCGGCAGCCAGTCCTCCGGCGACCACCAGCGCAACGACCCAGGCAGGGAGGTTGGCAATCTCGGGGTTAGCCATGACCATAATGTCGCGATCAACGGTGAGTTCACTTCCTTGCCAACCATTGGGGGTTGCCGTTTCATTGACAAAGGCAGGATTGGCGTCGTTGTAATATTGTACACGACCATCGCCGTTTTTATCCTCAAATTTTAATAATCCGGTACCTTCCCAATTGTGAAACCAGGCCGGAAGCTCGGTGTACGGTTTGTTTTCTACGGTGCTGATCAGGTTGGTCCGGCTAAATACGGCAATGGCTGGCGCCGTTGTATACAATAAGGCGATGAAGAGCAACGCCCATCCGGCCGATTTACGCGCATCCTTTACATTGGGAACGGTAAAAAAGCGCACAATGACGTGCGGCAATCCAGCCGTCCCCAGCATCAGTGCGGCCGTTACAAAGGCCAGGTCGATGGTGCTCTTTTTCGAAATCGTGTATTCCTGGAAGCCCAGATCCCGGCATACCTGATCCAGTTTATCCAGCAAATAGGTCCCGTCACTCAGTTTACCCCCCAGTCCCAGTTGCGGGAAGGGATTGTCCACCATAATCAGTGAGATGAAGATGGCAGGGACCAGGTAGGCAAAGATCAGTACGCAATACTGAGCCACCTGCGTATAGGTGATGCCTTTCATACCGCCCAGGACCGCATAGAAGAATACGATCAGTACTCCGATGATCACCCCATAAGTGAAATCGATCTGCAGGAAGCGGCTGAACGCCACGCCAACCCCTTTCATCTGACCGACGACGTACGTGAAGGAGACGAAGAGTGCGGCGATGACAGCCACCAATCGCGCTCCTTGCGAGTAGTAGCGCTCACCGATGAAGTCCGGTACCGTAAACTTGCCAAACTTCCGAAGGTAAGGAGCGAGCAACAGGGCCAGCAGAACATAACCGCCGGTCCATCCCATCAGATATTGGGCCCCCTGGTAGCCGAGGAAGGCGATAAGCCCGGCCATGGAGAGAAAGGAAGCGGCACTCATCCAGTCGGCGGCGGTAGCCATTCCATTGAGGACCGGATGGACGCCTTTGCCGGCCACGTAAAATTCCGAGGTGGATTTGGCACGAGCCCATAGAGCGACTACGATGTAGAGGACAAAAGATATCCCGACGATCAGGAAGGTCCATGTTGATTGACTCATAGGGCCTTCGTTTTATGCGTGAATTTTTGATCCAGCCGGTTCATCAGGATGACGTAGACGACGATCAGTACAATAAAGCAGTAAATCGCTCCTTGTTGGGCAAACCAGAATCCCAGTTTAAATCCTCCCAGCTTGAATTGATTCAACCAATCCGCCCAGAGAATCCCAAACCCAAAGGAAACGATAAACCAAATGAGCAATAGTACGGACAGATACAATACGTTCCGCCGCCAATACAGTTTGGTTTGTTCAGTTGTCATTTACAGTTGATTGCAAGGTTCAAAGGACGTGGAAATTAAGGAATATTTAATTAAACCACGCATGCATGCAGGTCATGTTTGTGGATGATTACACGGGATGGATCAGAAGTGAGAGAAGTAGCAGACGAAGTGCCGACAGCGCGACAGCGATCGTCGGTAGGTGGCAGAAGTGTCAAAGGTAAGCTCCATGTTAGTCCTACTGTCATCCCGAACAGGTCAGCGACGCTGGCCGTGCGTGAGGGATCCCGAAAGCAATCGCTGGATGCCCAACGATGAAGTGTGAATGGGCAAGGTAGCCGTCAGCGCGTTCGATTTTCCATCACCTGGTGACCGGCTAACATGATTTCACTACCTACCTGCTCCATGTTAGTCATGCTGTCATCCCGAATAGGTCAGCGA
>JAGQXC010000328.1 GCA_020436785.1 Saprospiraceae bacterium
ATGGTATTTTCACGTTCTGAATGACTAAATAATGTACCGGATTTGAGCCAAAAAAATACCAGAACGAGAATCAGGACTACGGAAAAGGAAATTGCAATAGGATTTTTCAGCAGGCCGGATTTGGGCTTTGCCTGGGCAAATTTTCCGCGGATGGTTTCTTTCCTGGGAACGTCAAAGCCCTCATTGGCAATGGCAAAAACCTCCAGCGGTTCGCTGACATTTTTAAAATCGAACGGTCCCAGACTCCTCAATTCAAATTCAGACTTATTCTTGATCTGGTCCCTGACGTTCTTTGAAATGAGCACTCCACCGGGAACACCCATCGACTCGATACGGGAAGCTATATTCACTCCGTCGCCAAATACGTTATTTTCAGTGAAAACGACTTCACCCAGGTGAATACCTATCCGCACCGGGATTTGTGCTTCTTTAAAGGTTGTTTGCAGTTGCATGCCACAACGAACACCCTGGCTGGTGCTATCAAATGACAACAGGCAGGCATCTCCGAAATACTGCACGATCACGCCTTCAAAGGTGGGAACAGTACCTTGTAAAAGAGCTTTAAAGGCTTGTAAAAGCTGTAAAGCGCGAGGCTCGTCGTTTTGCATTAAGGCGGTGTACCCCACGATATCAGCAAACAGTATGGTACTAAGTTTTCTTGTTTCCTGCATTTCTTTAACACGATTCACTCCAACGGGGATCGCTAGCCAATTTCAATTCTCCCTGGCTGTGGTTCATAGCGACGACATGTACTCCGTAAAATGTTCCTCACCTCTAAAGGTACCTATTTGATCCTAATTCTCTGAGTGGGAGCCCGGGCATGTCACCGGTTAAGGATAGATTCGTCAATACCTCATCCGTTGGCGTACACCCTTAACAAATCATCCGTGCAACCTGATTATTTAAGAAGGATGGCCGGCTTTTCAAGTGAAATCATGCCATAGAAATAGTCGGTTCGTTTGGCATCGAATGTTTGAGAAAAAGCCGCCATATCGTCCTCTCCATAACTCCGCTTGGTAAAAGCGAATATAGCCAGCGCTTTTTGACCTTCATTAAGTTCTACCTGGCGGTAATGGTAAAGATTAAACTCCACAACTTTTTCCTCTCCGGACTGGCTGAGGAAAAACTCGAGAATGACTTCTTTTCCGTCAGGGCTGTCCTTGGCCTGGTAGCTGCAATAAGGATCCGTTTCCTTGCGCTGTTCCAACTCCCCGATTTTCTGATCGGCGGCATCAATTTGGATTTATTTGGATTTATTGATGGAATCAGGATTACGGTTAAAATAAAAATTGGAACTTGGTTTGGTTTCATAACACATCAGAAATGGATAACAACTCGATATTACACGACCGCAGGAAAATGACCGTACCCCATGGCGTCGGTGTTTTTAACCCGGCTACCGTGGTTTCGGCCCGAAATGCCATCGTAAGGGATGCCAACGGCAAGGAACTGATCGATTTTGCCGGCGGCATTGGCGTCCAGAATGCGGGACACTGTCCCCCGCCCGTGGTCGAGGCAATATGTAACCAGGCGCAAAAGTTGATCCATACTTGTTTCAATGTAGCCACCTACGACATCTATATGGAGCTGGCGGAGGAACTTATTACCTTATTTCCCCATGGAGAACACACCAAAGTGATGCTCACCACGACCGGGGCGGAGTCGGTGGAGAATGCCGTAAAAATTGCCCGTCAGTATACTGGCCGCAGTGCAGTGATAGCCTTTACCGATGGCTTCCATGGACGCAGCATGATGGCGATGACCCTGACCTCCAAGGTCTCCTACAAATTGGGCTGTGGACCCTTTGCTCCGGAGGTGTACCACCTGCCTTACCCTAATTATCACCGGTACCACGATGGTTTGGACCGGGACCAATTTGTTCAAAGGGAAACAGGACGCTTGCGGGAAAGCCTGATTAACCGGGTTGATCCCAACAATGTGGCAGCCGTGATCATTGAACTGGTTCAGGGCGAAGGCGGATTTGTGGTGGCGCCGGTTAAATACATCCAGGAATTACGGAGCATTTGCGACGAATTCGGCATCGTGCTCATCATTGACGAAGTTCAAACCGGTTTCGGCCGTACCAGTAAATGGGGGGCTTACCAGCACTATGGAATCACCCCTGATCTTTCGGTCTGGGCCAAGTCACTGGGTGCCGGCATGCCGATCGGATGCGTAGTGGGGCGCGCTGAGATCATGGATAGTGCGCTGCCCGGAACGATTGGAGGAACCTATCCCGGCAACCCGGTCTGTTCCGCGGCTGCGCTGGCCAACATCCGCTACATGAAGGAAATCGATATCAATGCCCAGGCCGATCGCGTCGGAGCCATCGTCAGGGAGCGCTTTGAAGACATGCAGACCAGAATCGGGGCCATCGGTGATGTGCGCGGGCTGGGTGCCATGCTGGCCTTTTCACTCGTAAAAAACAAAGAGCGGGTACCCGATGCCGCGCTGACAAAAAAATTGGTTCTCGCCTGTCTGGACCGGGGCCTGATCCTGATCAGTGCCGGTGTTTTTGGTAACGTCATCCGCATCTTGAGTCCACTGACCATTTCTGACGAGCTTCTCATCCAGGGGTTGGACATCATTGAAGAAGAGCTGGAACGATTGACCGATCCATGATTCCTCGACAGGGAATTTTATCCTGATTTTCTATGTAAAGTTCACTGGGTGCTTGCTTTCCGAATTTGGAATCGTTTGTCCATAAATGCGGCGACCTGAAAAACCAGTAAGGAAGCGGCAATACCGAACACAATGGGATCCAAACCCAATGGAAGGTTGATGCCGGTAAGGATTAACGCCAACGTGGTGACACCCCCGGCAATCATCGATAAGATGGCCGCCAGTGCCGAATGCTTTTGATTGATCAGCAGCATCAACACCGGTACAAAGATCCCGGAAACCATAAACGCGTAGGAATAAAGCATGATTTCCAACACCTGCTGCATCTGCAACGCAATCAGAATCGCCAGGACCCCGATGATGAGGGTAAACAACTGAGAAGCCCGGATGCTGTCACCGAGCTTATGGTGGAAGGGACGAATAATGTCCGTCATCAGGTTTCCGGAAGCAGCCATCAGGCAACTGTCGGCTGTGGACATAATGGCCGAAAAATAGGCCGACATCACCAGACCCATCAACCCTACCGGTAAAATATGCCTCAGAAATACCGGCAGGGCAATCTCACTGTCAATGTCCGCGACCGAATGGTAGCCCATCCCGGCCAGGAGCCCCTGCTCCAAAGCGATGCGACCGAACAATCCCAGCAGGGTGCCCAGGAAGGCCATCACCGGCCACTCAAACAACCCTGCGATCAGCCAGGCCTTTTTGGCGGTCCGTTCATCCCGGCAAGCATAGATACGTTGATACAGCGTCATACCAATGAACCAGATGGGCACGATGGTGACCATCCAGTTGATAACCTGCACCAGGGAAATATTGGTCAGGCTGAAAAAGTGCGGGGGTAAATAGTTGGCTATGCCTGCCCATCCTCCCAGGTGAAGGTAACCGAAAGGTATCCCAATGAAGATCAATCCGGACATCAGGATGATCCATTGGACGGTGTCGGTATAAACCACCGCCTTGAGCCCTCCGGCGACGGTGTACACAATCGCGATGATCCCAATGATAAGGACCGCTTCGGTTACAGTGATGGTCTGAAAGGTTGCCGAAGCCAGTTTCGCGCCGGCCAGGACCTGCGAACTGGTGAAGCCTATATACCCGATAAATGAAATGACCCCGGCGATGAAGGCCGGCCGCTTGTCGTAATAATGTTCCAGGACCTGGGGGAAACTCAGGAAATTATGATTCCTGCCGTGATGATACACTTTGGGAATCAGGAAAACAACACTCAGCCAGGCTCCGATGATGCCGGTAAAAAGCATCCAGCTCCCGGATATTCCCATGATAAAACCCAGCCCACCCAATCCGATTGAAAAACCTCCTCCCACATCGGTAGCTACCACCGATAAGCCGATATGACCTGCAGACATTTCCCGTTTACCAACGTAGTAGTCTTCCTTCGATTCATTCTTGTGGTAAAAGAAAAATCCGATTCCCAGCATGGAAAACAAGTACACGATGAAGATGGCTAGATCTATCCAATGAATTTCCATACGTCATATGCGGCTGGTTGCAAAACTGGTGATATTTTAAATGTAGGGTTTTAATTTCTAATCACCGGCGTGGCAGGAAATGGAGTTCGATAATATCGGGATCCGTTGTTGGAGGAAATCAGAATTAACCCTAATATTATGCAACCGGGTAATTGCCTTGATGAGTAACCACAACATCCAGCCTCTGCTTAACAAAAACTACCTGAAGGCCACAACGGCCAGAGGCATTTTTATTATTGATGAACATGGTAAAAGTTATTTGGATGGCTCTTCCGGAGCCATCGCCTGCTCGCTGGGACACTCCCACCCTGCCCTGCTGGAGCACATGCAAAAACAACTTGGCAAAATTCAATTTGTCTACCGGTCGCAATTCGGGTCGGAAGAAGCAGAACAACTGGCCACCAAGTTAGCGGCCATTTCTCCCGGTAATAAATACCACCACAGCTTTTTTGTGAACAGCGGCTCGGAGGCTACCGAAACCGCCCTGAAAATTGCCATCCAATACTGGAGGGAAAAAGGTAAGCCGTCCAAAATTCATTTTATCTCCCGGCAAAAGAGTTACCACGGCATCACCATGGGATCTCTCGCCGTCTCCGGGCACCCGATCCGGCGTCAGCAATTCGAACAAGTTCTGTGGCACCGGCCTGAACACCTCAAAAGAGACCTGGAAAAAGACTCGCTTGCGGAACACCTGACCGAATTGGAGACGGTCATCCGGCACACCGGTGCTGACAACATTGCCGGCCTGATCCTGGAGCCCGTTATCGGCGCCGCCGGTACCGCGCTGGTTCCGCCGGCAGGCTATTACCAGGCCGTCAAACAATTATGCCACCAGCATGAGATCCTCTTCATGGCGGATGAAGTGATGACGGGCCTGGGGCGGACCGGAAGTTATTTTGGGCTGGATCATTGGGACACCTTTGCTGATATCGTGGCGATTGGCAAGAGCCTGGGCGCCGGCTATGCACCCATTGCGGCCACGTTAATGACCGAAGAAATCCTGGATCCCATCCGCGCAGGAAGCGGACTGATCATGAGCGGCCATACGTACAGTGGCCATCCCCTTTCCTGCGCCACCGCCCTGCAGGTCCTGACCATCATCGAACAGGATGACCTGATCAGCCATGTCCGGCAGATCAGCGCGTTGTTAAGGCAAGGTCTCCAGGGCATCGGTAATACATTCGACTTTGTGCATACAATCCGGGGCAAGGGGCTGTTGCTGGGTATCGAACTTGACCCGGTCATCAAAGGATTGCAGGGCAGGATCATCGACCGGTGTTTTGAGAATGGCCTGTTGGTGTACCCGTCGGTCGGAGGCCAGGAAGGAAAAGATGAAAACGGATTACTGATTGCCCCACCTTATGTCACCTCATCCTCCG
>JAGQXC010000329.1 GCA_020436785.1 Saprospiraceae bacterium
CCCCACACCCCGCACCACAACCGTATTCTACCCGGTTTAACAGGTTATGGAAAATCGAACGCACTGACCAGCGGTGATCCTGTTCAAACTTCTTCATTAAGCATCCATCATCCGCTTTCAGGATCCCTCATTGACGGTCCACCTGGTGGACCTATTCGGGATGACAGTTTAACTAAAAATCCAATGGGCTGACCGGTTTCGGGCACCCAACTACCCGCACCTCGAACCCTATACCTACTGACGAGCGCTTCGGCGCTGTCCGCATTGCACCACCCCATACCCCATACCCCATACCTCGCACCGCATACCCCATACCCCATACCATTCGAATTTACATTTGTCATCAATTAATGAGCAACGATTAACCATTTCCAGGCATTTTCAATTCCTGTCTGTTGACCTTTATGCATTTACCGGTCCCTCTTTATCCTTTTATCCTTTTCCCTTCATCCCTCATGGATAGATTTGTTACCTTTGACCCCGCGTAGAGAAGCAATGCATATGGCAGCAACAAGAGCAGCAATCACCGGTGTCCAGGGCTATGTTCCCGACTTTGTTTTATCGAATGCCTTGCTGGAGACCATGGTTGACACCACCGATGAATGGATCCGGACCCGCACCGGGATTGAAGAAAGACGCATCCTGAAGGAACCGGGAAAAGCGACTTCGGACATGGCGGCCCGGGCTTGTCAGCAATTGCTGGCCAAGACGAATACCGCCCCGGAGGAGATCGAATTGCTCATCTGCGGTACGGTTACGGCGGACATGATTTTTCCCGATACGGCCAATACCATATGTGATAAAGTGGGGATACGCAACGCCTGGGGCTTTGATGTGAATGCCGCATGTTCGGGCTTCTTATACGCACTGACCACCGGGGCCAAATTTATTGAAAGCGGCACCTATAAAAAGGTCATTGTTGTCGGCGCCGATATGATGTCGTCCATTATTGATTACACCGACCGGACGACCTGTGTCATCTTTGGAGATGGCGCCGGAGCCGTGTTGCTGGAACCGAGCACTTCGGAATTTGGCATCATCGATTCGGTCTTTCATGGTGACGGATCGGGACGCGAATACCTGCACATGATTGCCGGCGGATCATTGCATCCGGCCAGCCACGATACCGTTGACCAGCGGCAGCATTACGTTTTCCAGGATGGGAAACCGGTCTTTAAGGCGGCCGTCAAGGGCATGACCGAGACCGTACAGGAGGTCCTTCGTCGCAATGGGCTGACCACGGACGACGTCACCTGGCTGGTGCCCCACCAGGCCAATAAACGCATCATCGACAGCGTGGGTAAGATGCTGGATATTCCCGCGGAAAAGGTGATGGTTAACATCCAGAAATACGGAAATACCACCGCAGCCACCCTGCCTCTCTGCCTGTGGGATTACGAAGCGCGGCTCAAACCGGGCGATAATGTGGTGCTTACGGCTTTTGGCGGCGGATTTACCTGGGGAGCTACCCTGCTGAAATGGGGGAAATAGCAGGGGAAAGTTAATGGGGTGAAGAGAGGATAAGTTAATGAGCAGGTTGTTCTCTGCTTTTTTAAAGCCTAAATCAAAAATCAAAAATCAAAAATCCTCATTCCTCAATCCTCATTCCCTCTACGTATTAACACATTAAATTATTTCTGCCTGGCAATATCCCCAACCCCTTGTCGTTTTTAGTTCAGATTCTCGAAATCGATCCCCATTTAGGTAGTTGCTATTGAAACCAGTAGTTTGAATTTACATCCGAACGACTAATTTTGCAGTCTTTTTGAACAGGGAAAGTATGGGAAGGAGGTTCACCTTAATAATATACACGTTATTTCTGGGCTTATGGGCCCAGGCACAGTTACCCAGCGTAAATCTGAGCTTGGGATGTGGTTCGGTGCAAGCCGGACAAACCATCTGCATCCCGGTGACGATCACGGCGGTCGATAGTCTGGTTGCGGCGGAATTTACCATTGGATTTAATCAGCTGGCCTTTGATTTTGTATCCATCAGCAATCTGCATCCGGAATTTGATCAGCCTTTGACCGTCAATCCGGTGCAGAGCCAGGGGCGCATCAAAGTACTTTGGCTGAGCAGCCAGGTGCTCTCCGGAACGAACTTCAATGCCGGGGACGTCTTGTTTGAGATTTGCCTGAAGGCAAAGGCCCCGGGAAGTTATCCGATCAACTTTATTGGCAGTGGTGAGAATTTATTTCTTGCCTATGGTTCAAATGGAGAGGCCATTATCCCGTCCATATCCGGCTGCAGCATTCAAGTCACCCCGGCCAGTACCCTGGATGCCTTCTTTCAGGCTTGTTACAATAAGACTAATATGGAGGGAACCGTTACAGTTATTGGGTATGGTGGAACACCACCCTATAATGTTAGCTGGACTGGACCCCAAAACAATAGTGGGGTGATCAATAATTCCGGGGACACATTAAGGATAATGAATTTGGATACGGGTACTTATACTTTCCATATCGTAGATGGCGCTGGTGCAGATTCGACGAAAATCATCAATTTACCATTACCAGGATTAGGGATTGATCTTTCATTGAATACGGTTCCACGAAATCCTACCTGTTTTGGAGACATGAATGGAACTTTGCGTGTAAATCCTACTGGTGGTACTGAACCTTATTTCATCCAATGGTCCACGGGCGACATCAATACACGGTTACTTGATAACCTGGGTAGTGGCATTTATTTTGTGACAGTCACTGATAAGAATGGCTGTATAGCTACTGGTTCTGATGCCTTGGCCGCTAATCCGATTGGGAGTACAATAATCAGGAATACGCCAGCTACATGTCCAGGAGTAAATAATGGCTATTTGCAAGTGGCCGGTGCTGGTGGTAATTCGACAAATGGCTTTTATGATTTTGAATGGTTAATAGGAGGTCAACCAGTTAATAATCCATTGGGCTCAGTTAGTATAAGAAACGCATTGCCTGGACTATATCGGCTTAGAATCAGTGATGGCATATGTTCAGATACGTTTGATTTCACCGTACAAGCAAAAAATAATGTTGAAATAAGTGTCGATACCTTAAATCCGATTTCATGTAATGGATTAGCTGATGGTAGGGTTAAAATAAATTATGCTGTTACGACAGGTAATCCGCAAGGTCCATTCAACTTAAGATTAGAGTTTCCTAACGGTTCACAGGCGAATGATGTTTCTGGAACTGGTACTTTTTCTAATTTATATAACGGACGATATTTAGCAACTGTAATTTATCAAGCAGACGATTCATTATGCATTGCAACTGATTCTTTCGATTTAATTGAACCAGAAGTTCTTGACACTTCAAGTGTCATAATCATTGGTGAATCGTGCACTACCCCGGGGAATGGTCAAATCATTTTAAATCCAACTGGAGGTACACCCGGTTATGTGTATTCCTGGGATAATGGTCAAACAGATTCCATTGCAATTAATTTAACCCAAGGCGATTACAATGTTACAATTAGCGATAGTCGTGGATGTACTTTGAATTATGGGCCATTTACTATCACCCAAGATCGTGTTGATGTTTCAATTGATACACTTAGAGAAATAACGTGTCCGCGGTCCCAAGACGGATCACTTCAAGTGGTTCCTGGTCCAGGTGTCAACCTACAATCAGTTTCTTGGAGTAATGGATCAACTCAAAACACCATTTCAGGATTAGATACGGGAACATATGTTGTTACTGTTGTTGCTGACAACTGCACAAGTTCCACAAGCGCATATTTATCTGAGCCGCCACCCATGTCCCATGCCTTCATCCTTACCGAACCGACGTGTGCGGGATTGGCCAACGGATCGGTAGGCATCCAGGTCCTGGGGGGAACGGGTCCATACATGTACGCCTGGTCGGATCCCAACG
>JAGQXC010000026.1 GCA_020436785.1 Saprospiraceae bacterium
ACAATCGATCGGGGTAGACCGGACTCCGGAATGGATCTGCATACCTACGATAGATGCCCGTCGTGGCCGGGTATTTTATGCGATTTACGATGCAGATGGAACCTGTGTGCAGCCGCCTGCGTTGGATGTAATACCAAATGTGTTGGATCAAGTACCTGGTGATCAGTGGATAATCGGTGGCACGGGTTTAAGGAATCAACCCGAAGCTTGGACGCATACGACCAAGAAGATCCAGCCGGATTATAGTCGCTATTCGGCTGCACATATGTTGTTGCCGGCCTTGCGGAGATACAAATATGGACATTTTGAAGATCAACGAACCTATACGCCTAATTACCTCCTTCAACCACACATTACAACACCCAAAAAATAGCTATCCATTACACATATTCAACTTTTTTATATAAATAGGTGTTGAATGTGATAACTTTATAATTTAAAAAGTTTTCTAATAAGTGAGTTTGGTACAGTTTTGGTTGCTGTTATAGCTGATTCCTTGACCGTAAAACCATCTTGTATGAAAAAGCAGAAAAATGAAATTGTATCGTTAAAGAAAGGGGGCAAGGAGATCCAGCTTGACTATGCTGATCTCCGTAAAGCGGTGTTGGTCCTGCGGGCAGTCAACCACAAGCTACGTCAACGCATCATTGATTTATTGGAAGAAAACGATTCGATGACGGTAACCGACATTTACATCAAACTGAGACTGGAACAATCAGTAGCCTCCCAACATTTGGCCATCTTAAGACGTGCTGGTGTAGTTACAACCGAACGGCAAGGAAAATTCATTTATTACCGTATCGACCGTGATAGACTTGCACAAATTTCCAGATTGGTTGAAGAATTAGCTGATTAAACCCTTTCTTTATGGTGAATTTTACATCTCTTTGAAATCCAGTCTTTTAGCTTATAAGAATTTTGAATTAGACAAGTGGTGATTCGTGGATTGGTGTACAACAACGCTCCAATCAATTACAAATTGCAAGTTTTTTTAATGTTTTGCTTTGTAGATTCATTCATTTGGCGCATATTTGTCAAGCTAGACTAATAATTCAAAATACTTAAAGCTGCAATATGAGAAGGACTAAGGTTACTTTTGACAATGACAAACTACAGGTTTCGACAGAGATTATGCGTGCATTAGCCCATCCCTTAAGACTTCGCATATTAGAATTCATCGATCGGAATGGTAAGATCAATGTGAACAAAATCTATAACACCCTGAACTTAGAACAATCGATCACCTCGCAACATTTGAAAGTGTTGCGTCTTGCGGGCGTTGTCAAGCAGCAGAAGCAAGGTAAATATGTTTTGTATTCGATTGAATACGATTTGGTCGACCGAGCCTCAAGAGCGGTAAACCGTTTCCTGGGTAAAAATTAAAGTCAACATTACAAGCGCCTGGTTCCCGATCCGGGCGCTTTTTATTTCCTTTCTTTCCTACATCTTTCTGGTTGGTTCTTTTGGTATATTTAAGGTGACTCAACACCTAAATACCAAAATTTATGAAATGCTTCTTAGTTGCCACCCTTTGCCTGATCTCCATGTCCTATCTCGCAGCTCAATCTTCTCCGGCTGGGTTATGGAAAACCATTGATGATGTAACGGGTGAAGCAAAAAGCCACGTTGAAATCTACGCTTCCAACGGAAAATATTATGGTAAAGTGGTCAGGTTACTCCAGTCGGATCCCGACAAACTTTGTACTGAATGTCCGGGCAATAAGAAAAATCAACCTTTAGTGGGTCTCCTGGTGATCGAAAATCTTGAACCGGTTAAAGACTATTGGTCAAACGGCACGATCCTTGATCCGGAAAACGGAAACGAATACCGTTGTGTGGTTTGGTTTGAAGATGGTAATGATCAGGAACTGAAGGTAAGAGGTAAACACTGGACCGGTCTATTTCGCACACAAACCTGGTACCGGGTGAAGGAGAATGAGTGACCTAAGGGACTGTCCCCCAGCCTCTTTTAATTTTTTCACTCCGCGGACACAATAAATAAAATACCTCTGATGTTATGTATAGGAAGTTTAAAAAAATCAAAACCAATTTCTGCGTATGAAGCATGATTTTACACCAAATGATTTAGTACGTTTTCTATACCACGAAACCTCCCAAGAAGAAACTGTACTGCTACAACAGGCGCTGATTGAAGATCAGGAGCTGATGACCCAGTATGTCGAACTCGAAGACGGCAAAAATGCATTACCAAGTGCAGCCTACCGTCCTTCTCTGTCTAGCATCGATCGCATATTGAAATACAGTTCAACCGTGCTTTCGCCGGCTACCCTGTAAGCAGTTCTCTTTCTAGAATTCGTACAAAAACTAAATGCCTTTCACCATCCGGTGGAGGGCATTTCTTATTGATAACACCCTCACATCCGGCATTTTCTACTGAAAAATACCGGCTTAAATAGTACCTTCGTTTTATATATTACCTTTTAAAATATTAACCAGATGGGTAACGAAAGAGAAGAAAAACTGAAAGCACTCCGGCTTACTGTAGACAAGCTGGAAAAAACCTATGGAAAAGGAACGGTAATGAAGCTGGGTGACCAGCAGGTTGTCGAAATTGATACGATCCCCACCGGCTCGATTGGATTGGATATTGCCTTGGGTATCGGCGGACTTCCCCGCGGTCGCGTCGTCGAAATTTACGGACCTGAATCTTCCGGCAAAACCACTTTGGCTATCCATGCCATCGCTGAATGCCAAAAGAAAGGTGGGATCGCAGCTTTTATCGATGCCGAACATGCTTTCGATCGGCATTATGCGGAGAAGCTGGGTGTCGACGTTGAAAATTTGTTGATTTCCCAGCCAGATAATGGAGAACAGGCCCTGGAAATTGCTGAAAATCTTATCCGTTCCGGAGCCATCGATATTATTGTCATTGACTCTGTCGCTGCATTGGTCCCCCGTAGTGAGATCGAAGGGGAAATGGGGGACTCAAAGGTAGGCCTGCAGGCCCGCCTGATGTCCCAGGCCTTGCGTAAGCTCACCGCAACCATCGGACGTACCGGCTGTTGCTGCATATTCATCAATCAGTTGCGGGAGAAAATCGGTGTGCTGTTTGGAAACCCTGAAACGACAACTGGTGGTAATGCACTGAAATTTTATTCGTCCATCCGTCTTGATATTCGTCGGTCAGGTTCACCGATCAAGGATCGCGATGGGAACCTGATAGGTAACAGTGTTAAAGTCAAAGTCGTCAAGAATAAATTGGCACCGCCTTTCAAAGTGGCCGTATTTGATATCATGTACGGACAGGGCATTTCAAAGACCGGCGAATTGATCGATTTAGGCGCTGAACTGGACATCGTTCAGAAAAGTGGTTCCTGGTTTAGTTATGATGGTACCAAAATTGCTCAGGGCCGTGATGCAGCTAAACAATTCATGGATGATAATCCGGAAGTAGCCCACGATGTCGAACAAAAAATCAAAGAGCGGTACATTGGAGTCATCGATTCAGGCAGTGACGATAATGGATCCGATGACTAATTTTTAGTTGCTTTTGTTGGCAAACAAATTCAGTCAGGATTTGGTCCAACGGGTTGTCTTGATCAGTTCAAGTACATCCTGCTCGATAAACTGGGCAATTGGCTGGATGGAATCCGGGTTGACTTTAGAGAAGAAGTACAAAGAACCTTTAAAAAAGTGTTCGGTACTGTCCGTCAGAAAAAATTGAACGGGAGAAGCGGCTGGTCCTTCAAATTTGAACAGCACTCCACCGGTTCCATCAGGATTGTGTATGACCTGCTCCCCACTGTAATTCGAGCGGTAATTTACTTTATCCACAATTTCAAAGGCATCATTGATGTAATGATCGAGGTCTGCGGGCTTTCGGATGGGAACATAACTGCAATGAATTCGGCCATTAAATGCTGGAAAATAGATATCAAACCAACAGGAAGCATTTTGTTGACTCGCCTGTTTATTTGCCGGATTTTGATCGATGGTGGCATAAACCGGGTATTCAAACGTAATCGGACATCCGTCCTGCTCAAACGATTGGTATTCCTTTTCCGGAAAAACAACTTTGGGATAAGCCCTGGGTTTAGGAAGATAGGTGGGCTCTTCCCTGCAAGCTAACATCAATAATCCCCATATGAATACTGGCCAAGTTGCGCGCATTGGTCTCAAAGTTTGGTCAATTGTACTTTTTCGATACGCCGTTTACTCACCGACAATACTTTCAACTTAAAATTGGGAAAAGATATTTCCCGGTTCACTTTTGGGATGTGTCCCGTCAGTTGAAGGATCAGGCCGGCCAGGGAGTCGGCATCATCCCTCCAGTTATCGAAATGCCCCATTTCCAGTCCGACTACTTTGATCACATCATTGATCAGGGTCTTTCCATCAAAAATGTAATTGTGATCATCCAGCTGGATGTATTCCAACTCCTCTTTATCATCAAACTCGTCACGTATATCGCCGATGACTTCCTCCATGATGTCCTCCAGTGTCGCAAGTCCCAGCGTTCCCCCGAACTCATCTACAAC
>JAGQXC010000027.1 GCA_020436785.1 Saprospiraceae bacterium
ACTTGCAAACGGAGCCTCCATTTTGGTGCATTCGAAATCAATGAAATGCTCCAGCCGACCTTTGATACCGATCAACAATTCTTCGTAATCGTGCGTATGAGGCACATTTTCCGAATGTTGGATCTGACCCACCTCCGCGGCAGTAAGTTGGAATATTTTAAATGCCTCTTTCATGATTTAACCTTTCCAGGACGATATAACCCGAAAATGCGACCGGCCGTAGATTAATTGGTTTCATTTTCTGGTTCAAAAGGTTTCCGGTTTTCAAATACTTTTAATATCAGACCATTTTTTTCAAATTCTCCTGCAGTGAAGAACCCGAGCTTTCTTAGTAACGAAATGGAGCGGATATTGGTTGGGTCAACGATGGCCAATAAATGAACGATTCCGTGCCGTTGCTGCAGGTTTGTTATCAATACCTCCACCGCTTCAAACGCAAACCCGGACCCTTGATAGTGAGGTAAAAAAGCAAAGCCAATGTCAGGATCGGCGAGTTGGTCCCTTTTGATCAAGGTGACCACACCGATGCGGATTTGATCACTGGCTCTTTTTACCGTCCAATACCGGGTAGTTGGATCCGACAATAATTTGAGGGTATGGATTTGTCCTTCGGCCACCGAATAAACCTGACGGTCTCCGATGTATTTAAGCCATCCCGGGGTGTTGACCAGCTCAAAAATAAAAGGATGATCACTTATTTCCAGTGGATCCAATACAAGGCGCCTGGAATGGATCCTTTCGGAGTTAAATTTTAATTCCACGTGATGGTGCAATGCGCTATTTATTCATTGACACTTGCTGAATTTGGCATTTCTAATCACGGTTGCCTGTCCATTCGGTAAATGTTTTTCCATTCCAGAGATATACCGTCGAGAAATCGGTAAAGTCTTTATTGAACGTAATGGAAATTTCTCCGTGCCCATTGTCTTGTTGCCAGGTGCCTTTAAGCACATTGCCGGTCAGTGTGCCTTCTATTTTGCCATCATGGTATTGATAGGTACCTACGATACGATTACCCTGAATATTAAAGGTAATATCACCATAAGTCGATTGCCAAGTGCCGGCAGGAGAGTTGTATTTATTCGGTTGGGTTTTTGAATTGCCTCTTGTCCAGATCTTACCCCCAAAATTGCCACTTGTCCATGAGGTGGTCAATTTATTGGAGTTGGTAATTTCAAGGGTCAGAGCGCCGGAGTTTCTTTGTATGCCTGAAGGTACATCCGACCATTCACCGAAAATGGTATTCCCATGTATTTTACCTCGAAACACGTTACGCCAATTCGTGCCACCATCACCGTACCACCAAAGATCATTGCTATTTTGTTTGATGTAATAGGTTCCTCCATCATCACAGGTCCATATACCGGTCAGATTTTGTCCAATCAATAAATTTGAGCTCAGGTAGAAAATTACGGATACGATCGTTTTCATGAATCCGGAATTAAGCAATTGTTTTATCAATGAATAAAAGTTAGTGAACAGTATCCAATATTTTACAATTGTGCTTCTTTTTTTGCCGATTTTTGTTTTGAGGGTGATCCTCGCAGGAGTTTTTTGGGTATTTCCACGGATCTGCCAAAAAGGATCATCATCAGTGAGTCATTGCAAATTCGTAATTCTTTTTACAGAATTCATTGATTATCTGATTGTTTCGCAACGACCCAATTTGTTACGTAAGCAGAGCAATTTACGATTTCAGCGGCTGTGTCACGGAGGCGGCTTAAATTAACTAACCGGAAAGAGCCAGCGCTTCGTCCAAGACCTCCAGGATTGCATTCAAAGGAAGATCTTCGGCTGGATTTACCCGGAATATTTTCATTCGCTTTCTGTCCCCTGTTTCCAGCCGGGCATGAGCCATTCGGTGGCCATCAACAATCAGGATATAAGGTTCATTGGTCTTTTTATCGGACCACAGGTAACAGAACGGTTTTTGACCCAGACAAAAACAGGGTATGCCATATTTCATGGTTTCGGACAGACGGGAATCGAGACTCAGGATGAGTTGACGCAAAGCCAGAAAACATCCCTGATTGGGCTCGGGGGCATCAAGGTAAAATTGTTCCAGTTTGCCGATCATGACCCTGTCCCTTTGATTTGACGAAAGGTAAGATTGATACGGGGTGTCTTGATTTTTCGCGTGGGCGGCAACTGGTGCAGCCAATGGCGCTGGGTGAGTCCTTTCATGATCAGCAGGCTGCCATGCTCCAACAGTACATCGATTCGTTCTCCGGTCACTTTGTGCTTAAAGGAAAATTTACGTGCGGTACCCATACTCACCGACGCAATGACTCCGTCTGTAACCAGCTCTTTTTCATCGTCGCTGTGCCAAGACATTCCTTCGTTTCCCTGGTGGTACAGGTTGAGCAGACACGAATTAAAGGTGCTGCCGGATTCCAGTTCCACCTTATTTTTAATCCTGATTAACGGATCGGTCCAGGGCAATGCCGTTTTGGTGTGACCCGAATACCGGTAGGTCAATGTGTGATCTCCATACCAGGCCACTTCGCGGCGAGTCCGGATGGTTTTCCCGTAAAGCGTCACCAGGTCATGATGCCAGGCAATGGTTTTCAGTAATTGAGACAGTAATTCATCGGCTTCCTTTTCCGGATATATTTTCCCATAATAATGGACATGACCCTCGTAGGGCAAATGATTTTGTGCAGGATCGGCAAAGCGCTCAAACAATTCCATGGTTGACCGTCACGATTAGTGTTCTTCTTAAATTCGTTCCATTATTTTCGATGAATGGTTCGCTTGTTTGCGGAAACGGACTTTAAAATCGTCCTCCCGGTTATGGTTGTTCCGGCATCCTTCATTTTATTCTGCAGAATGTCACGGGCTTGCGCGATTAACCGGCGCATATAATCCTGTGGAAATTGATCCAAATCCTTCACCACCAAATACCGGTATTGTTTTCCCTGACCGATCAGTCTATTTTCCGGATCGGGTAGTTCTTCACCGGCAAAAAATCCAAATTGTATATTCTGATTGGACCGGTATATGGCAATGTTACAGACCACGGCCCCGGATTTCTCCGTCAGTGACCATCCGATGGCCAGTGCATTGTAGTTATCATAAATCAATTCATTAGCGCCCGGGCAATTGTCCCAGGCAAAGTCCCGCAGCCACAATACCCGTTCTGCGATTTCCGGGTCAAAAAAGGTAAGCGCATTCATGATATCTGGGCGATCTTCCTTGCTCATAGGGATGAAGTTAAATGAATAGGATAATAACTTCTTAATTGAGGACAGAATTGCAAACCTGGGATAGTGCGAAAGATCTTCATTCAGGACAATTTGTAAATCATCAGGTCCGGTTCGGCCTCAGCCATCATTGCGGTGTAAAATGCTTGAGCGTCAGGATTGGAATGATTGGCAGGAATCAATAATTCCGTGGCGCCCAGTTCCCGGGAGCGAGCTTTTAAATCCTCCATCAGTTTCCTTCCAATGCCTTTTCTTCTTTTTGTAGATGGCACGCCGATTTCATAAAGAATGATTTTGTGCCCATTATTTTTATATAGGTCAAGGACATAGGCCGTCAAGCCTCCTAACAAATGGGAACCGTGATAAGCGGCAAGTACGATAAAATGATCGTCTTCCAGCAACTGTGAAATACGCCCTTCGGTAGCGACCTTGGGAAAGGAAATCCCATCTTCCCGCTGGAATTGTAAAAACAGCAATTTGGCATCGTAAAGATCAAATAATCCCAATCGCTTGATGGATACCTCTTGCATAAGGACACATTTGAATGGTTTTCTGCCATGTTTATTTCCGGCAGATGATTCATTTGGCAGGCTGGATTCAGATTCATTAAGATAGGGGGTATTGACAGGAATTCAAAATAAAGGATTCTGAATGGTCTTTTCACCCACTCAAGCAATGGTGTCGCAAGGCATCCGGTTCCTGGGGTTTTTTATACCGGGATAAAATCGGAATTAATTGCTAAACCTTATTAGACTTACGGTCTTCTCCTATCTCGTAAATGATGTTGGACCGTCCGACGATCAGGGGATCCAACCGTCCTATGTTTTTTATTTTTTTCTTTTCGTATTGAAAGCGGTTCAGTACATACCGCATCGCATTGAGTCGGGCTCTTTTTTTACAATTGGACTTAATGACGATCCAGGGCGAGTCGGACGTGTCGGTGTTAAAGAACATTTTTTCTTTGGCGGCCGTATAGGCATCCCATTTATCCAGGGAAGCCCGGTCTACCGGAGAAAGTTTCCATTGTTTAAGCGGATGATTTTCCCGGTCTTTAAACCGTCGGGCCTGTTCGTCCTGGCTCACGGAAAACCAAAATTTAAACAAGTGGATGCCATTGCGAATCAGGTTGCGTTCGAATTCGGGAACTTCACGGATAAATTGGTGATACTCATCCTGGTTGCAGAATCCCATGACGTGTTCCACACCGGCCCGGTTGTACCAGGACCGGTCAAACAGAACGATCTCCCCTTTCGAGGGCAGGTGTTTCACATAACGCTGGAAGTACCATTGACCACGTTCTTCCTCCGTCGGCTTTTCCAATGCAACCACGCGGGCACCACGCGGATTCAGGTGCTCCATAAACCGTTTAATGGTTCCCCCTTTACCAGCCGCATCCCTGCCTTCGAAGAGGATGATCACCCGGGCACCGGTCTGCTTAACCCAATTTTGCAATTTAAGCAGTTCGACCTGTAAATCGTATTTCTGTCTTTCGTAGTTTTTACGCGACATCAGATTCAGGTACGGATAGCCTCCTTCGGTCCAATTAGGAGAAAGGACTTCATCGGCATGGGGCTTCTTGGCTTCCGGTTGCAGGTCCTGTTGCAGTTGCTGCAAAATCATCAGTTGCTCTTCTTTGGAAAAATTGCTCAAATAATCCCGTACGGTTTTTCCAGCCAATTCTCCGTTTTCATGAGCCAGACTAACCAATTCACTTGCTTCCTTGGAAATGCGCGATTGGACCCGGTCATTGATTGAATGATTTCTTTTTTGAGCTGGTGTGGTGCCTGAGGTGACGTCGCCCATACTCACCTTACGTGTCCTAGATTTGTGTTTGGACTTGCCGGGCAATTTCTGGCCGTTCGTTTTATTAATTTCCTTTTCCATACCGACGTGATAATGTTCAGGTTCCAACAAATGGGTGTGATTGGTCTGATGATTGGGGAGATGAAATGAAGCGGACTACCGGTCCACTTCTTCCTCAAAACTAATGATTCATTTGTTGTCCTCCCATCCCGGATCATGAAATTTGGAGAAATTGCCGGATAAAGTTATCCGCAGGATTGGTGATAATGGTTACTCCCTGTACCCCCTTACTGCCGGTTATTTGCATAATCATCAAGGAACAACCCATTTGGTTTGAGATAAACGTAATGGTTTTTAAAGTCCAGAAATGTATTAAATCGTTTTAACAATTCTCCACCCAGGATATGGGTTTTGAATCGTGCCGGATTAGGTGTTTCAATCAATTGTGCAGGAAGTTCTTGCAGACACAGGTTGCCCAGGCAAAGTCGATCAATGCGTACCACCCGATTGATAAACACCTCCCCGGTTGAATTGGTCAGACGGGTTTCCTGGATGGCCGGAAGGGATTGTGGGAATCCTTTCTCTTGGCGCAATTCACGATCCAGCACCAACGCCCGTTGAAAACCGGTATCAAAAAGATAGCGATCGGTCATCCGTTGGCTTTTGATCTTTAGCTCTCCGGTGATGCAAAACAGGGTGTGGCTGTATTCAATGGGCAATCGTTCATAGCCTTCAGGGACATTGACCGGATCATCATACACCACCATGTATTGTTCATCATAGTTGATCTCGACTATTTTTCCTTTAAACAAGTCCCATCCAAAATGTCCGTCTGCTTCTTCCGGCCCATGGGATGCCGGAAAAACCCTCAGGCTATCCCAGGTGATGTCGCCGATTTTCAGAGAACAGGACCTGACGAGTGGTTCGAAATCTTGCGTACGTCCGGATTCCAATCCATCCAGAAGGGATGTTTTATTTTTTATGGATTCGTGGAGCAATACCAATTCGGTGGCACCGGTATCAAAGAATAAGTCCAAGGCATCGGTTGTATTCAGAAGGACATGAAACAACATATTGTTGGCATCCGTCAACGTAAAATACAAGGTATCCGGATGCATGGTGCCCTCGGATGGTTGCCCGGCAACTAACGGCAAACTGAATGCAAGGAATTGCAAGCCCAGGAGCCATCGTTTAATCCGGTCTTGAATGTTTTTCTTCATAAATCCATGGATGACAGCACAGCCTGACGCCAACTATCATCATTTATCCTCGCCGCAGGATCTGCTGCCCCAGCAAGATGGGTTTTGGAATGCGGTTTTCTCCTCGGGCTAACGGATGTGAACTGCTGATGTTGGAGAGGATAATGACGGCTTTGTGGCGATCGGGTGAAAAGCCAACAAACGAGGTGTAGCCTCCCGAAGCGCCTGCGTGCCAGTAAAAAGGTGATTCACCGTCTTCCAGGTTGTGCCACCATCCCAACCCCATGGCATTGCCATGCCATAGTGATTCCTCCGGCATCCGGATCGAGTCATCCAGGGGATTCTGAGCATCTTTTAAAAATTCCATACCTGCTTTTGCTGGATGTAACTGGGCCATGGTATAGAGGGTGAGGTCGTCCAGCGTGGACTTGATCGCACCGGCTGCATTAATAAATTTCATATCCCAGGGTTTGGCCTTTTTACCTTTTTCGGTTATCCCGGATACCAATTGTTGACGATTTTCATGGTTCATTTCCGTGAAGCTGTGGGTCATATCGAGCGGATCGAACAGATACTGCTGGATGGCCTTTTGCCAGGTGATCCCTTCGACTTTTTCAACAAATGCCCCGAGTAAAGCATAACCTGAATTGTTGTACTTCCATGCTCTTCCCGGAATGTAATCGAGTTCAAAATTTTTTAAATAGCGATAATAGTGTTTTGCCTTAAAATTACGGTTGGGATTTTTGGGCGAAAAAATCAATGCAGTCAGATAGGGGAGGGTGTAACTGGAAGGGGATGAAGAAAGACCTGATGTGTGGGTAAGCAGATGTTGGATGGTGATGGAATGCCCCTGGAATTGATCTTCACCCATCGGGTCCGGCAAATAGTTCTGAATTGGATCGGATAGTTTCATTTTGCCTTCATCAATGAGTTTCATGATCAATGATGCGGTGAATGTCTTGGTGATCGATCCGATTTCGAAAAGCCGTTCATGGTTTTCGATGGCCTGAAAAGAGCCTTGATCGATCCGGTAACCGTACTTGCTCCATTGATTATTTTGATAAATGCCGATGCTGAATTCGGTTCCATTTGGCAGATTCGGACACGTCTGCTGCAACAAATATTCGATTTCTTGGGTTTGGGCGAAGACCGTAACGAAATGGATCCAGCATACCAACAGGGCCATCGCCAGGCGTAAATGGATTTTCTTACTATTCATAAATGCTTATTACCGTTTGGCATCATTGGGAATTTAGTCCTAGGAATCATCGTTCCCAAAGTTATTATTTTACGGGGCATTGGCAAGTTGAATCCTGCTACCGGCCGATGGACATATCAACCTAGAGTTGCCAGGACCCATTGACGGGCAATTTCTCCGAGGGCGTCTACATCAATCGAGTCAACCGTTGCAAAGGTGGCAATGGCCCGGTCATTACCTTTCCATATTAACACGCCGGAAGGATCGTTGATCAATCGCTCTGTCGGTGGATCCAGCT
This sequence comes from Saprospiraceae bacterium, assembly GCA_020436785.1. Classification (GTDB taxonomy): domain Bacteria; phylum Bacteroidota; class Bacteroidia; order Chitinophagales; family Saprospiraceae; genus JAGQXC01. The sequence goes on from JAGQXC010000027.1 coordinate 7,702, forward strand.
TTTTAGCACCCCGGTGTAGTACCAACTGAATTTGTTTGGGAGGATGAATGCGCATGGTTATCCGGTCTTCCCCCTGCACACAGTAATTCGGGCCATTCCATTTGATGTTTTCCTGCAACCCGGGTACAGCAGAAAGCAAGGTTCGACGCAGCATTTCAATGACATCACGCATCGGATGATTCAAGCCATCGAGAAAGTGGGTAACCTCTGGGTTTTTAGTTGAAGGATTCACAGCGGATTGAAGTTTGGATAACAATAATAATGGTCCCAATTCGATTTGAGATCAATGGAGGCTGGTTTTAGAAAAATAAAATCTGCGGATTAGGTACTAATCGATGGGGAGATAAAGGATGACTGAACCTAAAGACACCGAATCCAGATGGCCCATCATCCGTTCATCCCCGGAGATCAGATGCAGATGCAGGAATGAATCATGGTGGGTAAATATGCCTTGGTGCGTGGTCGAGAAGAAACCAATGATTTCCGCCTCCTGATTCGTCAGCGTAAAGTGGAGTTGACTACGTTGCGCATCTTCGGGAGTGGAAATCTTTGACCCAGAGGGTAAATTTTGCACATGGATTTGTGCCTGTTTGATTTGCCCTTGCAATTTGAATAAGAATGGGCGTTTTCTGCCCGTTGACCACTCCTCCAGGTAATCTTGCAAGTCCCGGAGCGTCTGAATGGAGTCCGGTAATTCAACCGGTCGCCAGTTGGTCACATATCCATAAACTAAAAAGGGAGCAGACGCGCGGAAGGTCTTGACCACCTGCATGGCGGTGTCGGTGTAACACCGGGCTGTATACACCTGACCATTCCGGATCAATAGTTCACCGGATAGCCTGTCCAAAGGTCCTACACCGTAAAGGCCTGTTCTGGGTTGGAGGGTATCCAGATCAATACAGGCGCTCAAATCGCCTTTCTGCATGACATTTTTCATGGCACCCACCCAACGGATATCCGCATAGGTTGTTGTGGAAGTATCCTGGGAATAGACTGGAGAAGCCAATCCGATCCATCCCCCACCGATCAGACAACCCGTAAAGATTAATCGGAGCATCAGTACATCCATTTTGCATCGTTTTCGTTGACGTCGTTTAGCCGGTGCAGAGCAATGCGGCGGATCAGGTCCGCCGGGAGTGGCTTATGATAAGGAAACTGAATGGTGTCTTTCCCGGTCTTATAATCGTTCAGTTCTTCCCGAAAAGGGGCCATTGACGGGCCGGTCGCCATAAAATTCAGGTGGGATGTATAAGCGGTGTAAGCAAAAAGGATGCGTTTCCCGA
>JAGQXC010000330.1 GCA_020436785.1 Saprospiraceae bacterium
ATGACACCGCACAACCCACCGAAGGGACCCAGGCCGCCCCTCCCAACGGATCCCTGGAAGGCATCCAATTGTTACGGGAATCCATTCTTACCTTTGATCAATGGGAAGGCCCCCTGCAACCCCATGTTGCCTACGGACATCTCAACAAAAAACAATACGAAAAAGCTCATACCATGCACATTGCCAATCACCTCGAGAACTTTATTATTCATTGATCTTCCAAAAATTTTTCCTCGCGGGACAATAAACTTGGATGAATACGGTTTTAATCACATAATCTCCCGAACAATTCCCCCCTTTAATACAATTTCTGACGGTAAGTTTCTTTTCCCAACCAATATCGTACCGAGACGCCAAATGACTATTGTGTAAACTTAAATTACGATTGGTTGTGCGAAGATGGATGGCATTAACGTTGTTTATCATGGCAGCTGTACACGTGGTTGCACAGAAATGCGGAGACCCGTCGGCATTGCAAGCAACCTCAATCACGGATCATTCGGCAGTGCTTTCCTGGCAAGGCGCTCCGGAACATGTAAGTTACTCCATTAATGTAATGCAAGGCCCCGGCTCGGCGACCTTTAAATGGTCAACCTCAACCAGTGACACCACCGTCCTGGTCGACGGTTTGGAGGCGGGCAGTGAATACCGCTTTAAGGTCCAGGCTTCCTGCGATAAAGGAAAAGGAAACAGCGGGTGGGTCAGTTTCACCACCACCGGAGATCAGACAACCGGTCCCGGTCCCTGTCCCAAGGCTACCAACCTGGCCGTCAGGGATGTGTCCGACTCCTCGGTTGTCCTCACCTGGTTACCCAGTGTCCAACACGTGGATTTTCAGGTGGACGTTAAAAGTAAAAATCAAACCACTTCGTTCCATTTCTCCCGGATTACGACCGATTCGTTTTTGATGGTCGATGGTCTGGAGGCAGGAGGCAATTATCATTTTCGGATTAAAGCTTCCTGCGATAAAAATTCCGCAGGGTCAAGTGACTGGATCGACTTTTCAACGACCGGTGGAGATTCTACGTTCAACCAATGTCCAAAACCGAAAAATCTGTCGGTCCTGGAAGTTACGGATTCCAGCGCCCTCCTGAGCTGGATCATTCAGGATTCTGCTTCCTCTTTCAAAGTGGACATTAAAAGTGCCTCACAAACGCCTTATTTCAGCCACACGGTTAATATTCCGGACACGTTCTACCTGGAAACCGGCCTGGAACCGATGGGAAACTACCGGTTCAGGGTGGTAGCCACTTGTCTGGATGGCTCTACCAGTGGTTCATCGGACTGGTCTAATTTCCGGACCCTTAGTCATCAGGACACCTCGGTCACCGACACCACCGTGGTCACGGATACCACCAGGACGGATAGTCTGGTTGCCCCACAAACCAGCATGGAAACCAGTCAATTAAATTTAAAACCAAATAAATCAACAAAGAATAAGAAAAGTATGGCAGATGATCCGCTGGAATCGGCAGCGATCACTTTCTACCCGAATCCAGCCAACAACCAACTGAATGTACAGTTGCCGTTGAATCGGATCCATCAAGTTGCCATTCTTGAAATATCGAATCTAGAAGGCCGACCTGTTTTAAGGCGTCAGGTGAAAGATGTGGAAAGCGACGTTCTGCTCAATGTATCAAACCTCAGGGAAGGTATGTATCAATTGACCATTCGCTCAGGAACTTACCTGGAAAGCCAAAAGATCTTTATTTCTCATCATTAAAGCAGCATTGTCTTATCAGTCCTTACAACCTTCTTTTCTAGCTACCGGGTCCTAGGATCCGGTTTTTTTTGCTTAAACAAAAATCGGAACCAATGACCGTACAAATTACACTCATCGTCACAGAAATCATTCACGCTTTCCAGGCATCACCCCGCCAGGGGTCTTTGCGGATGGTCTTATCAAATCCGCGCAAAGGGTGTCTTTGAGGATCAAGTTGTTCCTCCTTATCCCACGGCTCGAATGCATTTTTTATGTTGGCCAGGCCTGCTTCCGCCAATTCCGGAAAATGCCTGAGCAATACGGATTTGAAATCATTCTGATCAATCCACTCCAATCCCTCCTTGGTATAATGCGCTTCATCGTAACAGTCCGTGTAAAACCGGTCGGCTTGTAATCGACGGGTCGCATTGAGCAGAAAGATCTGAAACAACGTCTCTCCAAAACCAAAACCGGCGGGGCGGTGCGATTCACCCAGGGTGCCAATCATCAAATCCAGCTTTTCAACATCCTCCGGTGCGCTTCCATAACAAGCTTCCAGTTTGCGTACCATTTCCGGATCCGTATTCAGATCAGCAAATGATCGGATGGGTCCTAAGCCAAGTTGCCGTCTGAATTCATTGTAACGTGGAACTCCGCGCTCACGGGCCCGGAGCAGGTCGACGGCACCCATATCGTAAACCGGATTTCCCGGGATGGTCAGTTCACGCATAAAATGTGGATAGTTATTCAATACCAATTGCCCTGGATTTTGCTTGGCAAAAGATCTTATCATGGTGGCTATTCCATATTGTTCAGTCAACTTACCCGACCCGGCCTGCCGTGTCTGGGGCATTGGCACTTCGGCCACTTGTTCATTATGTGAATCCAGTATCCGGATGCTTTCAGGCAACAGGGAATGCAGGCGGTACACTTCCACAAACTCCTGGGTCAGTCCGTAGGGGCATCCATGTTTTTCGACCGGATTGCCGACCACGCCACCCATCTCGGGATTGCGCACGTTAATACCGGCGACTGTTTTTTTGGATTTGCCTCTATGTAATAAATTGGTAAGGATTCCGTACCAATTGGCATTGAGTCCTTGTTCCGCCGCCGCATTGGGCAGGACGGCCGGGGTCCATTCCACCGTATGAATTTTGGCGATCAATGCGGCATTGATCAACCGGGCCACCTGAAAAAGCTGATGGTCATCCCACGTCGGATTGTGTTCTTTCAGGTGATCACAGATGGCATTGTGTTCTTTGACAAACACGGTGTGCATGATGGCCAGTCCAACCCACCAATTGCGAACATAACCGGTCTCCTCTATGCCTTTTTTCCCTCTGGGCAATGTCCCGTCCTCATTGATACGCAGCTTACCGTCGATGCCACTGCGTAACCAGGTGACCGTCTCGAGGTCACTGCCATAAATCTGTGAGGCATCCCACCAGTGGGTGCATTCATTGATATAGGTGTTGGCATAAGGATCATTCTGCTGATGGGTCGGATCGGGCTGGGTCTTACCAACAAACATTTTAGCCTGATGGTAACGGAGGCGGGCCGGATCATCATCCTCGAGCGCTATCTCGTGAAAATCCTTACGCAAAGGTTCTCCATAACTGATCCAGTCGTGATTTTGAAACTGGATCCAGGCTGCGGCTAATAAATTGAGGAAAGGGACTTCTTTCATTTTCTCCTCCCGGGTAAGCAACATTCGGCTAATGGTCCGGGGATTGGGTGTCAAAACATCCAAATTGAGCGCCTGGGTGGCCGATTCAGGGGAGACATTGCGCTGGAAACGCGTGCCGGCCGCTCCTTCCATGGGGTTTTCCAGGTTGTTCCAACTGCCATTTGCAGTCCGGAATTGAGTGGCTCCCGGTGGTGGCAGCTGCCCTGCCGCCTGGAAAGCGATCAGTGCCCCCTGGGGATACGCGCTCTTGAGGTTGAAAGCATTCAGACGGTCCCGCATATAGGCCAGGGTCATTACACCTAAAAACATGGGTCGCCGGTACCAATTGGTCCAAATCTGATCCTTGTATCCAAAAAGTTTCCCAAAGCTCCAGGTAAAGCCGCCCATAATGGCTGAGAGGAAAGCGCCAAATCCATGACCAATGCCTGATCGGATCAGCCATCCTGGCCCTTTCTTAACTTTATAGTCCAGCTTAGAAGGCATCGCGGACTCGGGTATTTCAGGATTAAACAGCAGACGATCCTTGTCGTAATAATAAATCTCCGGAACATCCTCATGGATTTCTGCAAAGGCATTGGCTTCGGCTTTACCAAGCATGTATTGCCATTCTGCGGATTGGGGATTCTTTTCGACCGCTTGCCGATAACAGTCGGCTGCCCGTTGGTATTCCTGCTTCAGAAAATGGGCCAGCCCGGTGAGCGCAATCACTTCCGGCTGCCCGGAAGAGTTGCTTTCCAGCAAGCTGATCACTTCATCGTATTTACGTTCTTCTAATAGTTGGTGGGCGGAAGAGATGACAACCTGAGTTGACTTCGTTTCCATAATTGGCCTATTTGGTGATGTGAGCATTCAAAACCAGCTTGGATCTGAAGTTTACCGATCCATTATTTTGCTCATCGACTAATGTACCAAATTTGATAAACATCCGGGCAATTTTTCCATTGCTTCTCCTCCATCCAGTCACCAAACCACCCGGATTACCATCATGTTTTTGCTGTATCACCGGCAGGATGTCAATCATTCGTCACCCGGTTGTTGCAGGTCAATTCACCCGGGCCAAAAAGTTGCACAACTCGATCTTGGTTTCACTGGTCTTGAATAAATATTCACCGAACAATTGACGTCCGGCATTTTCGCTGATGAATAAATAACGTCGTTTTTCCGGAATGTACAGGACCATGGTGGTGCCTCCAAGATTGTCTCCTTCATGACCGAACGTGGGGATCTTTGGATCTCCGAAGGTGAAATATTCAAGCCCCAAACCGTAGTCCGGTTCAGTTGAAGCCTGCCCGGTGATCCACGTTTTCATTTGCTCAAGCGATGTCGAAGCAATCAACTGGCCTTCTAACAAGGCTTCGTAAAACCGGATGATGTCCTGACCATTGGCGGCAATACCGCCATATCCTTCCAGTGACTGTCCGATGGCATTATGCCAGGCCGTTACATTTTCCAGTTGGCCATCCGCATGCCGCTCAAAATAGTAATTGGGAAATCCCAAAGCCTGCCATTGTGCGTTGTCCGGAATGTAGTAGAGATGCTTCAATTGGAGGGGTTCAACAATTTTAGTTTGCAGGAGAGTACGGTAATCGGTTCCATTCACCCGTTCCAGGATCTTCTGCAATAAAATATAATTGGTGTTCGAATAATAAAAATCGGTTCCCGGTTCAAACATGGCGGGTTTGCCGTACACGTAGGCCAATTGTTCCATCAGGTCCGGCTGTTTGAAAGGTTGGTTGAGCTGCGCCAATTGGTAGGCTGGCATGACCGTAAAATTGCGCAGTCCACTGGAATGGTTCAACAACTGGCGCACCGTAATGCGATGGTAATTGGCCAGCTTGCCAATCAGGTTGACGGGTAAATAGGTATCGATGGTCCGGTCAAGGTCTACCCTGCCTTCTTCCACACTCATCAGGGTCAGGGTAGCCGTAAAAACTTTGGTGATGCTGTAGACCCAGGCGACCATATTGTCACGAAAAGGAACTTTCCCTTCCACCTGAGCAAAACCCTGACTGGTCACATACCATCCATCGGCATCTTTAACCATAACCTGGATACCAGGCACCCCATCGCGGATGTGTCTGGCCACAATGGCATCCAGGCTATCTTTCAGGGGATGCCGGGGATTGGAGGTGACCGGTACCTCCAACGGTTGGACATCCATCACATACATATCGCGCTGGCACCGGGTAAATGGTAGCAGCAAAGCAAGAAACAGAAGCTTTTTCATCTTATTCAGGTTTATTCGGTGCAAACTGAACACCAATGAGGAAATTGGATACGGGCAAGGGGGTTAGGTCCGGGCTGTATTTAAACTGGGCATGAGCCTGATAAGCCAAAAAAGGCGTCCAGGCTCCATGTGATCCTGCCGAACGGTAACCCAGCCGGAACTGTACCGGAACCTGCCAAACGATATGGGATGATTTCCCTTTCACCCATTCTTCACCATTCCATTCGAAGGATGAGCCACTGTAGAAGGATCGCTGATAACCAACTCCCAGACTAATACCTCCCTGAAGATGTGCGCCCAGCATGGGATGATAACCGATAAGTGACTGAATGTAGACGGCATCTCCCTGATACTTGTTACGGCTGTAACCAACCCGGACGGTAAAACCCAGGGGGCTGGCCGAATGCAAGGCTACTGTCCGTCCTGCCTGTAGGACGGGCTGCAACGATTGCAAATGAAATCCTGGAGCAGGAAGGTAATAGGACTGGAGGCCGGTGGAGATCTCCCACCCGGATGTCTGCGCCGAACTGTGTAAGCTCAGACCAATCAATACCCAGAAAAAAACAGGCCTGATTTGTTTCAAAACGTTTAATTGGAATTTCATACTTGGTGAGGTTTACAATGAAGCAATACCCAAAATTGCCGGACATCCTGACGACTGAGCAATATCCATGGTCATAAACTGCCCGTTATTGGCTCTGAAGCTTCCAAAAGGAGAGATTAATCCGTTACACCCTGGCACAGCCGGGATAAATCGCCTCATACCTTCGAAATGACGGTTGACTCCCTAAATTTGCCGCATTAAAAGAAGTTGTGGCCGTGATTCGCCGGGAAATAGTACTTTCCACTCACCATACCACCGGTTATGATTCAAGAACGTTGGATTCATAGGAGTGGGATCGGCATCCTGATCCTGCTGAATATCCTCGGCAATCCAGTCCCGGCTGGACTACCGTGGACTTCCGGATTATGGGTGTACCTCATTCTGGCGTTGATCATCACCCTGCAGTGGTCCGGGGTCGTTTGGATCACCAAATCTTCCTGGCGCATATATGCTGATCCTTCCCTGGTAACTAAACGGTTGATACGCAGCTTACTTTTGAGCATGCTGCTGGTGGCACCATTAATGGTTCTTTCCGACGTGGCGATAAAATATTTTTATCAGACCGAACAGGGTGGGTTGGATCAGCCGGCCGCCTGGAGCCTTTTTATTTTTTACTTGTTCAATGCCCTCATTCTTTGTATTACCGCCGTCGGCATCACCGAGGCTACTCAATACTACCGTCAATTGCGAACGACCGAAAAAGAAAAAGAAGCCTTACACCGCATGCACCTGGAAGCCCAGTTTGCCGGCTTAAAGCAACAGGTTAATCCCCATTTTTTATTCAATAGCCTCAACAGCTTGAGTTCATTAATCCGTATCGACCCCGTTAAGGCCGAACATTTTGTGGAGGAGATGTCCCAGGTTTACCGCTACCTGTTGCAGAGCAACCAGGATGAATTAATTACCCTGGAAAAAGAAATGGATTTTATAAATTCCTACCTGCACCTGCTTCAGACACGGTTTGGCAATGGCCTGGTGTTGCATATTGAATTGCCGGAAGCATACCATTCCTCTTTACTGCCTCCACTCACCCTACAACTGCTCATTGAGAATGCGGTGAAACATAATGAAGTATCGACGGAGAATCCATTGTACATCTGGATTTCTATCCATGAGGGTAATTCCATCGAAGTGAAAAACAATCTGCAAAAAAAACAATTATGGGTGCCATCCGAAAAGATTGGACTGACAAACATTATGACCAAATACCAATTACTCGGCGCCGGAGAAGTGGTGGTTCTTGATGGAGAAGATTTTTTTATCGTACGGTTGCCGCTAATTCTAAAACACCATTTAACAGCCTAGTGCCATGCGTGCTTACATCATTGAAGACGAACCGCTGGGTCTGAATCGCCTGGTCAAATTACTGGAAGAGATCGACCCAAAAATAAAGGTCATTGGACATGCGGAAACCATAAAATCCGCGGTGTGGTGGTTGCAAAACAATGCACCACCGGATCTCGTATTTATGGACATAGAACTGGCCGACGGTCAATGTTTTGAAATTTTTAAGCAGGTAACTATTCAGGCACCGGTAATTTTTACCACTTCCTACGATGAATATGCATTGCAAGCATTTAAAGTAAATAGCCTGGATTACCTGCTCAAACCGGTCCGTAAAGATGAACTGATTCGCAGCATCGGAAAATACCGGCACTTGCAGTCGCATTTTGGGCAACAGACCGTATCGATACAACTCGAGTCACTGCTTAACGACCTTCAACAACGGGATCGTCAGCCGAATAATTTCCGCAACCGGTTTCTGGTAAAACAAGGTCAACGCCTGCTTTCCGTCGAAACCCAGGAAATAGCCTGGTTTAATGCCGATGGAAAAATAGTATTAATGATGACATGGAGCGGGCAGCGATATCTGGTTGATTACACCCTTGACCAATTGGATAATTTATTGGATCCGGATTCTTTTTTCCGCGCCAATCGCAGTTATATCCTGCATTTTAAATGCATTCGCACCATTCATCCATACTTCCATGGTAAATTAAAACTCGTCATTCATCCGGCTCCTGAAGAAAGCGAAGTGGTTGTGAGTAAGGAAAAGTCCCCGGATTTTAAATCATGGCTGGGAAAATAACGAATGATTTTTGTCTAATTAAAACGCGAAAAATCACTTAACAAGTTTGTTGCAAAAACCAGCTGATTAAGTGATCAGGCATACTGATCAATAATGTGAAGGATCTGCTGTTTGGATTGCATGCCGGCCTGCATCCACTTCAATTCTCCTCCCTTGAAAATAGCCAATGTAGGGACGCCCCGGATCTGGTATTTACGCGTTATCCCTGGGTTTTTATCGATATCGATTTTTATTACCCGTAGTTTATCCTTCAGCGTCCGGGCAATCTCTTTAATGATGGGAGATTGCATTTTACATGGACCGCACCATTCGGCATGGAAGTCAATTAATACAGGCAAGTCACCCTGTATCAGGTCATTGAATTTAGCTTTCATTTACTTGGTTAAATCAATAAAACATCAGGCAATTCCAGCCGGAAGATGGCCGGTCAATTGCTTTATTCCAACGCAAATTTAAACACTACTTTTTTATACGTGCGAAAATCATTTTCCAAATGTTCCACGCGGGATTTTAGGGTACGGTGGTTTTCGCGATACTCTTCGTCGGAAATGCCCGGCACGTTTTTCTCGACCATGGCAAGCATGCGTTCGTGTTGGCGAACATCTTTTTGGAGTTGAGTGAAGAAATCAAGGTGAATTCCTTCGACATGTTCCAGCATATCCCGGGTAGCATTGTGGTTATCGTCTCCTTCAGGGCTGTTTTTGAGAAGCTTATCGAAAAATTTCATCTCATCCTGCCAAAATTCAATGTTTTCCAGCCACTCTTTACTTTCATGATGCAAAACATCAAGGCTGGCGCCTAAGAGAAAATTGGACTTCGGATTGGCAATTGCGGTGTACATAATCATTTTTTTAAGTGTCATCAAATGATGGTTGGAATTAATTTCCTGGAAATGTAAAAACCATTACACATACACTTAATTTTGGTGAACAGCCTCCCGGTGCCGCAAGGCTTGTAATTTACGCACTAAGTTTTCTTCTTCTTCCGTCAGATTTTTCGGCAGTTCGATTTCCATACGAACCAACAAGTCTCCGTACGTTCTGGATTGACCATAATGAGGCATGCCTTTCCCTTTCAGGCGCAAAGTTTTACCGGGTTGGCTGCCTTTGGGAATTTTGACTTTGACGATGCCGGACAAGGTTGGAACTTCAATCGATCCGCCTAACATCGCGGTATAAAGATCTACCGGTACCGTCATCAGCAAATCATCCCCGTCGCGTTCGTATCGCCGGTCGGACTGGACCTTGAGTACTAGGTATAAATCACCCCGGGAATTCCCCCGTGGTCCGGGTTCGCCCTTGCCTTTCAATCTTAATTTCTGACCATCGTAAGATCCGGGTTTGATGGCAATGCGAATTTTTTCACCCTGGTATTCAAACGTTCGCCGGCTCCCCTGATAGGCTTCTAACAACGTGATGGTCAGATTCGCCTCCACATCTCTTCCCTGGACGGGACGGCGGGCGCCCTGAGAAAACTGGACAAACGGATCTTCTTGCCCGCCTTCTCCAAAGAAAAGATCAAAAAAACTGGAAAATCCACTGTGCCCACGTTGACCGAAAACATCCTCCGGATTTCCATTGTAATAGTACGTACGCTGACCACCCCTGCCCGGTTGCTGTGCATACTTTTCCCAATCATCCCCTGCCTGCTGATAATATTCCCAGTTGGCGCCCAGGGTGTCGTACTTTTTGCGTTTATCCGCATCCGACAGGACCTCATTCGCCTCATTGATTTCCTTAAATTTCTCCTCGGCTGCCTGGTCACCCGGATTTTTGTCCGGATGGTATTTGGCGGCTAGTTTACGAAACGCCTTCTTGATCTCCTGTTGAGATGCATTCTTGGTAACTCCTAGTATCTGATAATAATCTTTATATTTCATAGCCGAACTGGTTCTGCGTACCGGTATCATTTGCTACCCGTACCTTACCCCACTCACTCCGAGAGGATAATCCGGCGAACAGGCAGCAAAATGGTACTTTTATCCTTCCGCGCACCATGACAGAGATCATCTGCCCGGTTGATCATAACCACAATCTTACAACACACGGACCCGGTCGGTGGTTCCTCCCGCCATCCCGAAAACTCTGCCAGACTTCGAATCCTGTGAACGTATTTTTAACGCCATTCCGTAGAGTGTGAAAAATTTTAAAAATTTTTTCCGTGCCGTACAATATTCCTGATGCCATCCAGTTATATACGTACAACCAATCGAAATCTCCCCCCTCACTTTTTCTCCCCCCCTTAGGTTTGACAATTATTTTTCTGTTCATTGTTCATTACAAGTGCTTAACCAACCGTCTATAGCCCTGTCACAAAGGTGAGGGTACAAACCAATACTTATTATTAGTCGAAACTTTACTAAGATTTAAAACCGGTAGGCGAAGGTCTACCGGTTTTTTATTGGAGTAAGCTGGAAGGTGCGAGAACTCGCCAGGATAAATACCTGATGTTCCTTCCTATTTCACCTCTAATTTTTGCCCGGAAAGCATTTTTGCGATCATGGCATTGAAGTCACCCCGCTTATTCTTAAAAGGAAACTCGAGGTCTGGTACCGGGCAGTCTAAAAACGCACAAAGCGGATCCCATCCATCCGCAATTTCGTAAATCAACAATTGGTCAGCCGGAATGGTATCGATCACCTCCTGCTGATAGGATTCCACGATGGCCAGTGTCCTGGCCTTGTCCGGGAAAGTCCCGGCAAAAAAAGCCTTGAACAAATGGTTGTCCAGCAACCGAAATACTGGGGTCACTTTGCTGTTGTGTATAACTTGCTCGTCCTGCTGGAAAAATGCGGTAACGGCTTGATATACCGTATTATTAATGCTTTCATACCAGGTCTCCGGATCCCGTACAGTCAGAATGAATTTGGCCTGCGGATATTTACGCAGCAAAGCCCGGTATGCAAAAAATCCGGGGAAGTCCGTACTTGCCACAAACCCATCGAACAACGCCTCATAATCCGTCTCACCCTGATCAAACAACTGCTCCCAATAGACCACCTGAGCCGGGTTATTCAGCAGGTTATCCATATGATAGGTTTTATCGTAACCCAGCATTTGCAATGCACCTTTGAGTGAAGCGGTGCCTGTACGGGGTAGACCGGTGCCGATTACTTTCAGCGTCATATTGATGTAGATTTTATCATTAAGGAATGAATTGATATCGGTGGCCCCGGTAGACGAGATCAAATTGGGCCCATTCTGCCGCTTTGGTGCCGCGGGCATCCTTAAGATACAGATTGGCTTCAAACACGACTTCCTTGTCGGGATAGGTGACCTCCAGCATCCTGGCATGCGGCGGCAATTCCCCCAGCCGCACGTTGCCGGCAGTAATTAATAGGTTACCGGTTTTTTCCAAAGGGTAAACACTGGAGGTTACCGGGCTGAACAAGTCTAGACCTTCCTCGCGTCCAAAAGACCAGACCTGCTGTACGGTTTTGTTCGCTTCGTCGACCTGATATTCAACCGCACGGGAGAACCGTTCTTTCGTCTGAAATGCCGGGCTCAAACCGTTGTCAAACATCAGGAGGTGACCGTTACCCAGCAAATGAACCGAATGCTGACCGGTGGGCCAGACAAAATCGGTCAGTTCGACGCCTTGTTGAACAGGTTCCGGATAGGGTTTTCCATCGTCTCCGACGGCCTGTAACAAGTATTTTCTGGTATCCAGTCCATTACCGTCAAATCCGCCCTTCTCCCAACCCTGGTGGGGAGCCAGGATCCATTGCAGGTTGTTACGGCGATCGATTTTGATCACGCCCTGATTTCGGCCTGAAACGATCAGTCCCTGATCCTGGTTTAAGGGTATGATGGAATTCACATGAAACCAGTCGGCGGCAAAGTCCTGTCCGTAATCGGGCGGAAAGACCTGTCGATCAACATCCTCCACATCCCGCATATCCCATTCCCAGGTGACTTTATTTTGCGTGCGATCCCACTCGATGATGTGGTCAAACCGGCTGGAAACCTCCCGGCCATGGTTGTATACCTTGGTATCTGCCCGGGAGGCCCCCATGATGTAGACGTTTGGTCGAACCTCAACCACTTCATGGTTGACCCCATATCCGGGAATCACCCCTTTACTTACTTCGCGACCAAGGTCATCCAATTCCAGGAACTGCTGCCAGTGGACGAAAAACCAATGCCCGTTGTGAATACGGAGGGGTGAATAAACAATTTCCTGAAATTCGCTTAGATCAAGGTACCAACGGATGACACCCTGATCGTCAAATACCAGGATGTAGTAAGTAAACCGGCCATTGACGGCTATCAATGTTTCGGTCAAATGCATCCCCGGTTCCATTCGGTTACGGTCGGCCTTCACAATGTCGATGTCCGGCAAGAAATCCGGAACCGGTCCAATGGCCACTTCAATATCTTTCTCGAGGTTCTTTCCGGTGGCTGTTGTTGCGGTCAATTGAACGTGATTGACTGTATCGGGATACAGTCCGATGATGGGTATTTCATGGCGGATGCTTGGAGTAGAGAACTTCCGGTTAATGGGTGATGCTCCCGGAATGGCATAGGAAATGGAGACGGGTTCTTTCGTCTGAAAGGTCACCATCGCACCCATGGGGACACGCTTGGATGGTGCAACTTCCAGGATTTCCGGTGAAGTAAGCAACTCATCAAAATTTTTATATCCCTGTTTGCACGCAGAGGTTATCAGGAACAAGCCCAGGGTGATCAGTGGCAGGAGACGGGAAAACAGCTGTCGGTACATAAGCAATGATATACCCATTTTGATTGTGCGAGCAAAGATAATAACACTATGGAGATGAAGAAGTTAATCCTCATAGCCCCCAACCTGACCGGAAGTCGTCTCCATTAATAGCAATTCATGCAACTGTTGCATTGATTCCACGGGGGGAAAGCACCGATCTCCCTGGCATAAATAAATGAAGGTATGGTCAGTTCCGCCAGGTTTTTCGCTCAACAGCGCCGGATGATTCCGGGGTAAGCGTGAAGATGCCAATGCACAATAAGGCAAAGGCAGGTCTAATATTTGCCGGCGAAACTCGTCGGCCTCCTTGCCAATGACGGCAATCTCCGGTAAGCCTTGCAGATGCAGGGCATATAGCGCATACCAGGAAGCAAAGTCAATCCCGCCTTTCTGTGCCTCCGGCCAGGCCGCAGCGAGCATGTCCCGGGATTGTTTCTGCCAATCCCTCTTTCCCAGGTAAGCGCCCAGAGCATACAGGCTGCGTGCCAGGGAGGCATTGGCATTGGGAAGCTCTTCATCTCGTAATTCTACACGTCCGGAAAGTTCGTCGATCTCCGCTCCGGATACACTGTGGTAAAGCGGACTACCCTTTATTGAAAATGTTTCATGCACTTTTTCCATGACCAGAACGGCCTTGTCCAACCAATCGACTTCCTGGTTTACCCGGTAGACTTCCAGTAATGCTTGAATCATCCAGGCATGATCCGAGAGCATGGAAGGAGCGTTGCCTGTCCTCAGGTGCCGCACATGACCGTCCCTGTCAATGACCTGAAGTACCAAGCCATTCATGTGTTTGATGGCAAGCCTGATCCATGTTGAATCCTTTAATGCGATACCTGCCTGAACGTAGGCCGAAACCATCAGGGCATTCCAATCGGTAATCACTTTTTCATCGCGATGGAGAGGGGATCGTCGATTGCGGGCTGCCAGCAAGTTGGTTTTAAACACGGAAATGGACTCCTTGGCCGCTTCGATTTCCAGCCCCCTATCTGTTGCGAATGCATACAATTCATGCGGTTGCCAAAGTATATTCCGCCCATCCCAGTTCCCTGCCTCGTGCAGGTCAAAATAATCCAATAGCCAATCGCTTTCGGCTGGCAGGCAACTTACTGCCTCTTCATAATTCCAGAGGTAATAACCTCCTTCCAAACCGTCGTAGTCGGCATCCAGGGCTGCATACCACCCGCCTTCCCCGCGAGAAAATTCCCGTTCGACAAATGCCAGCATCTCCATTAAAGCCCGTTTGTACATTCTACGTGGTTTGTGCCGGATTAAGTGGGCCAGCAATTGGATCAGCAATGCCTGATCGTACAGCATTTTCTCAAAATGAGGGGTCTTCCAGTTCCGATCGACGGCATAACGCGCCAAACCCCCGCCGGCTTGATCGTAGATCCCACCCCGCAACATGGATTGCACCGATAACATGACGTGACGCAAGGCACTTTCATGGCCGGTGTAAAAACGGCTGGCCAACAAAAATTCAAGGACGATCGTGTTTGGAAACTTGGGTGTAAGGCCAAAACCACCGTGGGTACCATCCGCCAATTGCATAACCGCGTTTGTTTTTTCCTGTAAGCCCGCCCTGCTTAACCATTGATCATTCCTGACAAATGGTTCCGGATCTTTTTGGTAACCCTCCTGGTGCTGTAAAATACGTTGA